>NZ_JBSFTC010000251.1:0-16764 GCF_053590415.1 Nonomuraea sp. NPDC003201 | reverse complement strand
GCGGCCCCGAGGCGAGGGCGGCGGGCGCGACGGGCCGCACGGCGGCGGGGTCGAACCCGGCCGGGCCGGTGAGGTAGTGCTCGACGGCCTCGAACAGAGCGCCCACGCGGGCCTCGTCCGGGCGTCCTTTGCCCATCCCGCACGCGACGGGCGCGAGGTCACCCGCGCCGCCGAGCAGGCGGCACCACCAGGCAGTCGGGTCGCGGCCGTCGCCCGCGTCCACGAGCTCCGCCCGCAGGCCGAGCGCGGTCAGTGCCGCGGACGCCCGCCTCCCGGCCTCGTCCAGCGGCACCGCTCGTTCCGCCGCGCAGAACGGCCGCCCCGCCCGTCGCGGGGATTTCGGAAATCGACGCGGCCTACCTTCTGCCATCGCCGGTCGTGGCGGACAGCAGCTCGCCCAGCCGGTCGAGTTCGGCCTGGGTCAGGTGCTGGGTCGCGCGATCCAGCGAGTCGGTCACGATATAGTCCACGACATTTCCCATGAGCCTCCCCCTTCCTTTCCGCCTTAATTGTAGCGCCGCCTCTGCAAAAGCCTAGAAAGGCTATTTGCTGACTTATTTACATTTTCTGGGGGATGGCCGCGGCTGGGGTGGGTACCCATCCGCGTCATCCGGAGTCCCAGGATCGTCACTCTGGGTGAGATGGCGGCCGTTACGGTCACGAACCGTGTGCTGACAAAGAGTCAACCCGCCATTCGTGATGTTTCTTCGCATCCGTACCTTGAAGTCCATCTGGCCCATCGGCATAGTGGACGCACCACAGGCGTGCCAGTCGTGGCGGACATTCTCGGGGTAGTGCCGGTTCGCGACTGCCCGGCGGCGCATCATCCGGTGCGCGGAATTGGACATGATGGATGAGTTCGCCCCCGCCGATCCGTACCAAGCTGCTCAGGATTCTCCTGCTTCCGCTGGTCTCCATGATCGCCCTGTGGGGGTTCATCGCCTACTCCAGCGTTGAGGAGATCGTCACCGTCTCCCAGGCGCAGGACCGCTGGGAGGGCATCGGGTCGCCGGTGCTGCAGCTGATCGTCGAGTTACAGCGGGAGCGCCAGCTCTCGGCGGAGGCGGTCCGCGGCACCGGCTCGTACGAGCCGCTGGCCGAGCAGCGCCGGGTCACCGACGGCAAGGCCAAGCGACTGCGCGAGGTGATCAGCGCCCTCGACGTCGGGGCGGCGGACGGGGAGACCCCGGCCCAGGTGCAGGCGCTGCTGCAGGCGCTCGACGGGCTGCAGTCGCTGCGCGATTCCGCCGACGGCGGCGTGCTGGCCCCGCCGCTGACCATCATCGAGGCGTACAACAACCTGATCAGCGTCGCCAACGGGCAGTTCAGCGACCGCGACGCGCTCAGCGACGTCTCGTCCTACCAGGCGGTGCGCGGCATGGCGGCCTACAGCGCCGCGGCCGAGTATCTGGGCCGTGAGCACGCCGTGCTCACCACCACGATCGTGCACCACAAGATGACCCCCAGGGACCGGGCCTCGTTCGTCTCCGCGATGACCAGCCGCCGGCTCGTCTTCGCCAACGCCGAGCGCGACGTCGGCCCCGAACTGCGGGCGAACTACGACCGGCTGGTCGCCAGCGCGTCGTTCAAGCGGCTGGTGGACGCGGAGGACCTGCTGTTCGGCTGGGACACCAGCGGCGGCGCGCCGCCCGTGGACCCCACCGTGTGGAAGCGGGACGCCGACGCCATCTTCGGCGCGATCAGCCGTGACACGCAGACGGAGCTGGCCCGCACCGCGGAGGAGGCGCAGTCCCAGAAGTCCGGTGCGTACTGGCGGATCGGCCTGGTCCTGCTCCTGGGGCTGTTCGCGGTGGTGGCGTCGGTGGCGCTGTCGTACCGGTTCGGCCGCTCGCTGATCATCGAGCTCAGCCGGCTGCAGGAGTCGGCGGTGGAGCTGGCGGAGCGGCGGCTGCCCCGGCTGGTCGAGCGGCTGCGCCGCGGCGACGACGTGGACCCGGCCACCGAGGCGCCCGGCCTCGACCGCGCCGACACCGCCGAGGTCGACCGGGTGGTGCACGCCTTCTCCGCCGTACGCCGTACGGCGGTCGAGGCGGCGGTCGGCCAGGCGACCCTGCGCAAGGGCGTCGGCCTGGTCTTCCTCAACCTGGCCCGGCGCAACCAGGCGCTGCTCCACCGCCAGCTCACGCTGCTCGACACCATGGAACGCCGGGTCGAGGAGCCGGGGGTCCTGGAGGACCTGTTCAAGCTCGACCACCTGACCACCCGCATGCGGCGGCACGCCGAGAACCTGATCATCCTGTCCGACTCCGCCCCCGCGCGGCGCTGGCGCGACCCGGTGCCGCTGTTCGACGTCGTACGCGCGGCGGGGCTGGAGGTCGAGGACTACACCCGCGTCACCGTCGTGCCGATGCCGAACGCCCCGCTGCTGGTCGGCCCCGCCGTCACCGACGTGATCCACCTGGTCGCCGAGCTGGTGGAGAACGCCACCGTCTTCTCCCCGCCCGACACGACCGTGCACATCCGCAGCATGACCGCGGCCAACGGCTTCGCGCTGGAGGTGGAGGACCGGGGCCTCGGGCTGAACCAGTCCACCCTCGACGAGCTCAACTCCAGGCTGGCCGACCCGCCGGAGTTCGACCTGGCCGACAGCGACCGGCTCGGCCTGTTCGTGGTGTCCAGGCTCGCGGTCCGGCACGGGATCAAGGTCTCGCTGCGCCGCTCGCCGTACGACGGGACCACCGCGATCGTGCTGCTGCCGGCCTCCCTGCTCGTCAACCTCCAGCCGCCGGTCGTCGTCACGCCCGCCACGGACCGCGTCGCCGCGCACATAGCCAGGCCCATGCGCGCGCTCGGCACCGGGCCCGCCGAGCCCCGGTCCCGCGGGGCGGCCGTCGCCCCTGAGCCCTTCCCGCCCCTCGGGCCGGACGCGCCCGCCCGCGCCCCGGAGCGCGGGACCTGGTTCGAGGCCGGGCCCGCGCCGACCCCGATCATCCAGGCCGGGCCAGTGAGTGGGCCAGTGAGTGGGCCAGTGAGTGGGCCAGTGAGTGGGCCAGTGAGTGGGCCTGTGAACGGCTCCGCGAACGGGCTCACGGGCTCGTCCGCCAACGGGCTCACGGACGGACTCGCGAACGGACTCGCAGGCGGCCCCGCGGACGGGCTCGCGGATGGGCTCGCGGACGGGCTCGTGGACGGGCTCGTGGACGGGCTCGCGGAGGAACCGGATAACGGGCCCGCCACTGGACCGATCCGGATTCCGACGCCGGTCCCCGGCCCCGCCACCCCGCCCGGCCCGCCCGCCGACTGGAGCGTCACGGTGCCGGCCGAGGACGCGGACGAAGACCTCGACGGGCTGCCGATGCGGGTACCGCAGGCCAGCCTGGCTCCCCAGCTCCGTTCCGCCAGACGCGCGGACCGGCGCAGCACCTCGGCGCGCTCGCCGGAGGAGCTCGCACAACTCATGTCGTCCATGCAACGCGGCTGGCAGCAAGGCCGTCGCCAGGCGGAGCAGGGACCAGACGTGTGGAACCGAAAGGACGACCATCCCGATGCCCGACCCCAGAAGTGAACTGAGCTGGCTGCTGGACGACCTCACCCAGCGCATCCCCGGCATCCGGCACGCCATCGTGCTGTCCGCCGACGGGCTGGCCATGGGCGGCTCCCGGGGCTTGACCCGGGAGGACGCCGAGCACCTGTCCGCCATCTCCGCCGGCAGCCACAGCCTCGCCATGGGCGCCGGGCGCCACTTCGGCCTGGGCGGCGTACGGCAGACGATCATCGAGATGGAGGACGGCTTCCTGTTCGTCACCGCGGCCGGCCAGGGCGCCAGGCTGGCCGTGCTCGCCACGGGCGACGCCGAGCTGGGCATGGTCACGTACGAGATGGCGCTCATGGTCAAGCGGGTCGGCGAGCACCTCTCCTCGCAGCCGAGGGGAGCGGCACCGGCACCCGCCTGGAACGGCGCGAGACAGTGACCGGGGAGGATCCCGGGCCGCTGCTCCGGCTCTTCGGGCTGACCGGGGGCCGGGCGCGCCCGCAGGGCGAGGCATTCGATCTGGTGGCCATCGTCACGACGGTCGCCGGCACCTACGAGCCCGCGGAGCTGCTCCCGGAGCATCGCGCCGTGCTGTCGCTGTGCCAGAAGCCCACGCCGGTGGCCGACGTCGCGGCGCACCTCAGGCTGCCGCTCAACATCACCCGGGTGATCCTGAGCGATGTGCGGCGAGAGGGCCTTGTCACCATCGAACGCCCGCGCCCCGCGGCGCAGACGATCGACGAACGCATCTACAGGGAAGTGCTGCATGGACTACGCAGCCTCTGAGCCGGGGACGACCGCCGTCGCCTCGGCCTTGGCCATCAAGATCCTCATCGCGGGCGGTTTCGGCGTCGGCAAGACCACCTTGGTCGGCACCATCAGCGAGATCCGGCCGCTGCACACCGAGGAGCTGCTGAGCGAGCGGGGCATCGGGGTGGACGACACCTCGGGCGTGGAGTCCAAGACCACCACCACGGTCGCGCTCGACTTCGGCCGCATCACTATCCGCGACGGGCTGTGGCTGTACCTGTTCGGCACCCCCGGGCAGGACCGCTTCTGGTTCATGTGGGACGAACTGGCCCTCGGCGCGCTCGGCGCCGTCGTGCTCGCCGACACGCGCCGCCTGGGCGACTGCTTCCCCGCGGTGGACTACTTCGAGCAGCGCGGCGTCCCGTTCGTGGTCGGCGTGAACTGCTTCGAGGGGGCCCGCCGCCACGACCCGGCCAAGGTGCGGCGGGCGCTCGCGCTGAACGAGCGCATCCCGATCGTGCTGTGCGACGTCCGCGACCGCGCGTCGGTCAAGGAGGTGCTCACCACATTGGTGAAGTACGCGGTGGAAGGCGGATGAGCCGGGTTCAGGGGGCCGGCGTGAGTGGCGGGACGGCGTTGCGCGCCCGTTCGAGGGCCTGATCGGGCCACCACTGGCCGGAGGCCGGGGTGACGACGCCGTACACCGGGTCGGCCGGTCCCGGGGTGCCCCGGGTGCACTGGCCGTTGGAGAATCCCGGGCTGTTGAGCCAGAGGAACGCGTCCGCCAGCGGCTTCCCGGTGCCGGCGGACGGCCGGGCGCCCGCGCCTCTGCCGGGGGGATTGCACCATTCGTCCGGAACCGGGAAGCGCCCGGCGGGCGGCTGCCACTCGCCGGCCCCGTTCCGGCTCGTGTCGACGACGAAGTGCGGCAGGCCGGGCGCGTCGTCCGGCACGGCGGCCAGGGCCGCGTCGGCGCACGAGGCGCTCCGCGACGCCGCCCTCAGGTAGACGCACCTGGACAGCTTCGCGGCGTACGTGAGCGATCGCGCGGTCGGCCGGTAGCCGACTGCGTTGACGTAGAAGCCGTCGGCGCGCACCGCCCCCGCGTTGACCAGCCGGTCGGCGATCTGCGTGAACGCGGGCCAGCCCGCCAGCCCGCCGTCGAGGTAGACGGCGGTGCGGGCCAGGCCGGTCAGGGTCTCCACGGCGTAGGTGAGATCGGCGTACCGCTGGACGGCGGCGGCCTCCCCGCCCTGCGGGCACTCGGGGCTGCCGGGCATCCGCGCCAGGCCGCTGGGCTCCAGGGCGACGACCGCGGGCCGGTTCCCGATGCCCTCGGCCACCGCGTCGATCCACGCCCGGTAGCCCGCGGTGTCGGGGGCGCCGCCGTTCCAGCAGTCACGTCCCGGGATGTTGTTGGTGACGAACACCGGGACGGTCTGCCTGCGTTCGGCCTGGGCGACCGCCTCGCGTGCGGTGCGGGAGACGTCGGCGGGGGAGCCGCCGGCGAGCCAGATCGCCTGGGGGACCTGCGACAGCGCCCGCATGAGGGCGGCGTCGGCCGTCCTGCCCTGCGCCGACCAGGTCCGGGACTGCCGGGCCGCGTCGGTGTCCGGCTGCACGTAGAACCGCACGCCGTCCGCGCGCAGCGGGTTCTCGCCGGGGAGCTCCCGCCACAGCGTGCCCGCCTCCTTCGCGACGGCGGGGTTCACCGCCGGGTTCACCGCCGGGGTCACGGCGGGCAGGCCGGTGAACAGGCTGGGGAGCAGGTACGCGCCCGCCGTCGCCACGGCGAGCGCGGCCACCGTGCCGCCGGCCCACGCCCAGCGCCTGGACGTCCCCCGTCGCCGTCCCCGGTGCGCCGGGGCGGCGCGGCTCCGGTCCGGCGTGGTGCGGCCCTTCTCCGGGGCGGAGTGGCTCTGCTCGGGGCCGGCGTGGCTCCGGCCCGAGGCGGTGGCGGCCGGGCTCGGCACCCTGGGTTCGTACGGGAACCGGCCGCTCGCCCGGCGTCGTGGAGGGGGCCCGACCGGGACGAGGTCGGGCGAGAGGCGGATCGTCGCGCCCCCGCCGAGCGCGTCCACGAGCTCGGCGGCCGTCGGGCGGGCCGCCGGGTCCTTGCTCAGCGCCCGCGCCACCAGCCGGCCGACCGCGCCGCCCAGCTCGGGGAGCACGGGCTCCTCGTGGACCACGCGGTAGAGCACGTCGTGACCCGCCCCCGAGCCGAACGGCGGCCGCCCGCTCGCGGCGAAGGCCATGACACCGCCCCAGGCGAAGACGTCGGAGGCCGGCGACGCCAGCCCGCGCACCTGCTCGGGCGACATGTACGCCGGCGTGCCCATCCTGGTGACGGAGAGGGTCGTGGAGTCGGAGACGAAGGCGAGGCCGAAGTCGATGACCTTCGGGCCCGTGGGGGACAGCAGCACGTTCGACGGCTTGAGGTCACGGTGGACGACGCCCGCCGCGTGGATGGCCCACAGCGCCACCGCCGTGCTCATGGCCAGTCCTTCGAGCTCCGAGCCCGACATCGGGCCCCGCTCCACGATCGCGCGGAACAGCGTCGGTCCCGGGACGTACTCGGTGACGACGTACGCCGTCTCGCCGTCCAGGTCGGCCGTGAGCACGGGAGCCGTCGAGAAGGGGGCGACCCGCTGCATGGTCGCGACCTCGCGGCGGAAGCGCCGCCGGAACTCCGGGTCGCCGGCGAGGTGCCGGTGGATGACCTTGATCGCCACGAGCCGCCGCGAACGGCTCTTCGCGAGGTAGACGACGCCCATCCCGCCGGAGCCGAGCCGGCGCACGATGCGGTGGCCGCCGATCCGCCGCGGGTCGTCGCCGGTCCGCCCGTCCACCGCCTCGCCGTGTTTGGTGCCGTTCGCCATCGCCCGCCCATCCCGACCCGACAGTCGACAGGAGGTACGGCCGGAGCGGCACCGGGGTTCAGCTGAACGCGAGCAGGACCTTGCTCGACCGCCGGGCGTCGGCCGCCTCCTCGAACGCCGCCACCGCCGCGCCGAGCCCGAAGACGGACGTGACAATGGGTGCGAACCGCCCGGCGTCCCCGTCCATGATCGACAACGCGGCCGGCATCTCGTGGTAGAAGCGGCTCGACCCCATCAGGGTCAGCTCGCGGGTGACCGCGAGGTGCAGCGGCGCGGTGACCCCGCCCGGGGGCAGGTGCCCCACGTTGACGAGGGTTCCGCCGGGGCGCAGCGCCTCCAGGGCGGAGACGAGCCCGGCCTGGGAGCCGGAGGACTCGATCGCGACGTCGGCGGCGGGGATCGGCTCGCCGAGGTCCGCGCGGACGACGTGGGTCGCGCCCACCTGGAGCGCCAGCCGGAGGGGTTCGCCGAACACGTCGGTCGCCGTGACCGTGGCCGCCCCCGCGCAGGCGGCCAGGGCGGCGGAGAGCAGGCCGATGGGTCCCGCGCCGATCACCAGGACGTCGCGGCCCTCGACGCCGGAGCCCGGCCGGCGCAGGCCGTGGAGCGCCACCGAGGCGGGCTCGGCCAGCGCCGCCGTCCGCAGGTCGAGCCCGTCGGGGATGGGCACGAGGCGGCTCGCGGGCACGACGAGGCGCTCGGCGAACCCGCCGTCGGTGTGCGGCATCCGGGCGGCGCTGCCGAGATAGCGCAGCTCCGCGCAGAGGTTCTGCTCGCCGCGCAGGCAGTGGCCGCAGCGGCCGCACACCTGGGCGGGGTGCACGGCGACGCGGCCGCCCGCCGGCGGTCCCGAGCCGTCGGCGGCGGGCTCGGCGACGACCCCGACCACCTCGTGCCCCAGGACCATCGGGGAGCGCAGGACGGACTCGCCCACCCGCCCGCTCCTGTAGTAGTGCAGGTCGGAGCCGCAGATGCCGCCGTAGACGACCGTGACGACGGCTTCGTGCGGTCGCGGCGCCGGGGTGGTCCGGGTCTCGATCGTCAGGTGCCCGGGGCCGGTGACGACGAGGGCCTTCGCGTCCATTCAGATCACCGCCAGGACGAGCGACGTGGCCGCGGCCTCCGCCGCCGCCGGGTCCATGGCCGCGATGGCCTCGACGGCCTGCTCGTGCCGGTCCAGCGAGGCGGCGGTGTCGGCGGTGAAGAACTGGTGGCGGTCGGAGTAGCGGGCATGGAGGGTGGCGATGAGGGTCTGTACGAGCTGGCTCAGGACCGCGTTGTCAGCGCCCCGCAGGACCGTCCGGTGGAAGCCCGTGTCGGCCGACACGAACGCGGAGCGGCTGCGGCTTTCGTAGGCGTCCCGCATGTCCCGGAGGTGCTCGCGGAGCGTGTCCACGAGGGCCGGCCGGGCGCCCAGCGCCGCGATCCTGGCGGCGGCGGGCTCCAGGGCCTCCCGCAGCGTCATGAGCTCGCCGAGCTGGGTGTCGGCGTCGGGACCGTTCGCCCGCCAGGCGATGACCTGCGGGTTGAGCAGCGCCCAGCTCTCCTGGGGCTGGACGGTGGTGCCGACCTTGTGGCGCGGGCGGACCATGCCGAGCACCTCCAGGGAGCGCAGCGCCTCGCGCACGACCGTCCGGGACACCTCGTACTCGGACTCGACGCGCTCGGGGGAGACGATGCCGCCCACGGGGAAGTCACCGTGCGCGATCCGGCGTCCGAGCGCGTCAACGAGCTGCGCGTGCAGGCCGCCCGGCCGGGCGCTTTCGACCATCGACAACCCTTAAAAGTATGATTAAACACATCATATAACGACCTGCCGGAAGCGATCGTGAGGGTCAGTGCCGGGGGCAACGTCCTGCTCGCTCGCGACAGCGGCTCGCGGCTGGACCTGTACGACGATGGGCGGCCCGTCCTGTCCGTCGTCGATCCCACCCTGATCCCCGCCGCCGGCACGGGGACCGGCCGGGCGAAGTTCGCCGCCGTGTCGGTCACGGCCCGCCGGAGCTCAACGGCGCATTCGTTACGAGAAATACTCGCAAATATCAGAACTATGTGTATGGGTATTGGTTTTCTCTGCCTTGGCCACATAAAAGCGTAACCGCAGGTCTATGGGCCACTTCAGTGCGATTCATAACCCCCCTACGCTGTCCCCGTTCCACTTACGGCGAGGGGGATCACGTGCTCGGAATCGACACCTGCCTGGCGGAGGTCATGTCCATACCGGGGGCGCTGGACGCCATGCTGCTCGACCACACCAGCGGCATGGCGGTGGCCTTCAGCAGCGCCTCGGGCGTGGACGCCGACCGGTCGGCCGCCGCGTTGACCGAGGCGCTGCGGGCCACGACCGACGGTCTCGCCCGCGCGTGCCCGGGCGAGGTCGTCCGCATCGACGACATGCTCGTCACGACGGACAAGGGGCACCATCTGCTCAGGCCGCTGGAGACGGTCTTCGAGGGGCCGCTGGTCATCTACGTACGCCTTGACCTGGAACGATCCAACCTGGCCCTGGCGCGCCACCGCCTGCGGTCGGTCTCCAGCCAGCTGACGACGTGAGTCATGACCAGGCTCGACGCACTTCTGGCCGGGCTGGCGCACGAGCGTTCGACGGGCGCGCTCCGGCTCGGGAGGAACGGCACGATCTTCCTCCACGACGGGCGAGTGACGTACATGGAGTGCGCCCAGACCCCGGGCGTCGAGCGCCTGCTCACGGCCCGGGGCCGGATGACGGAGGCGGCGCTGCGCGGGCTCCAGGCGGACGGCGGCTGCGCGCGGCTCCTGGAGGAGGGGCCGCTCACGCCGGGCGAGCTGCAGTTCGCGGTGCTGGGCGCGGTCCTGGACGCGGCCTTCTTCCTGCTGCCGATAAGCGGGACGCGGCCCAAGTTCCGGCCGGGGGAGCGGCACTGGCTGGGCGGGCAGTGGTTCTTCGAGGTGGCGGGGCTGGTGCGGGAGTGCGCGCGGCGGCGGGCGCACCTCGCCGACGTCTGGCCGTCCGCGGAGGTGGACACGCTGCCGGTACGGCCGGTGCCGTGGCTGCCGGGGCACGGGGTGACGCTGACCCGGGTCCAGTGGGAGGTGATCGTCGGTGCCGACCACAAGGCCACGCCGCTGGAGCTGGCCAAGCAGCTCGGGCGTTCGGGCTACGCGGTGCTGCTGGCGGTCAGGAGGCTGGCGGCCGCCGGCCTGCTCACCCCACCCGACCCGGGCCATACCGCTCCCGCCGACAAGAAGCCCAAGCATGCCGAGCCCGATGAGGTCGCCGACAGTGGTGAAGCGTCTGGAGCCTGGCTGCCGAAGCGGGCGCGGCACCCCTACGAGCGGCCGCCCCACGATCCCGGGGCGGTGGCCCAGCCGCTCGGCCCGCCCGTGACGGGAGACCCGACCGATCTGGCGCTGCTGATGCGGCTCAAGAAGGCGCTCGAGGAGCTGGCGTGAGGTTCCCCGTACTCAGGAGGAGGCCACCGGTGGAGCTGCGGAAAGAGGTTCTGGAGGAAATGACGCTCCTGCGCGAGCGCACACCGGACGTGAGCGGAAGCGTCGCCTGCACCGTGGACGGCATACAGATCGCCTGCGACCTCGAAGGAGACCGCAGCGAGCAGACCGCGGCGCTGTCGGCGGCACTGCTCGCGATGAGCAGGCGGATGCTGACCATGACCGGCCACGGCGCTCTTGAGGAAACGCTCATCTCGGGCACCGCCGGCTTCGTGGCCTTCTACGCCGCCGGCCCCACCATCGTCCTCACAGTCCTGGCCAAGCCCGGCGCGAACGTCGGGCTGCTGCGGCTGGAGGGCAGGAAGACGGCCGCCGGAGTGGCCGCCGTCGCAGCACGTAGGCACTGAACCGTCCCCTGGCAGAAAGGGAGAGAACAATGGCCAGCATGGACGTCTCGCTCAAGGAGATGATGACGATCGACGGCGCCATCGGAGCGGCGATCGTCGATCACGGGAGCGGCATGGCGCTGGGCACCCTCGGCGGCTCCAAGGACCTGGACCTGCAGGTCGCCGCCGCGGGCAACACGGAGGTGGTCAAGGCCAAGCTCCGCACGATGGACTCGCTCGGTCTCAAGGACAGCATCGAGGACATCCTCATCACGCTCGGCGGCCAGTACCACATCATCCGGCCCATCACGGGGCGCGGGGGAAAGGGGCTGTTCCTCTACCTGGCGCTCGACCGTGGGCGCGCCAACCTGGCCATGTCCCGGCACCAACTCCGGGGCATCGAGGAGAAACTGGAGGTCTGACCCGGGACTCCCGGGTGGCCCGCCCCCGCTCGGCGGGTGGTCACAACACAATGATCGCTCACCGGCAGCGGTCAGCGTAGCGCGAGCCGACTGGGTTTCCGTGTTCCCCGCGTCGGGAGAAGACGGAAACCCGGTCGGGACCGTGCGCGACAGCCTGCAGAACTCACTGCGCTCTCCACATGGCCGCGGTCCTGCTGGTGGACTTGGCCATGACGGGCTTGTACCGCGGAGCGGGCCACACCTGGATCAGGTACTCCTCGACGGGGTCGCCATCGTCTCGCGGGTCGCCGTCGTCGCGGTTGCGCCCGTGGACGCGCAGCCGGTAATCACCTGGGCCAGGCAGTTCCAGCCGCTTGGCCGGGTCGTCGCCGCCGTCCGCCGTCCCGAAGTCCATGAACGCAGTCCGCCAGGAAACGGACACCTCAGCGACGTCCTGCCAGCCGTCGGTGGTCAACGGTGGTGCGTCGTCCCACAGTTCGGCGGTGACGAGGATGGAGCCGATTTCCTGGCCGCACACGATGCGCGCGCCATCGCCATCGGGGCCGGCCTCGACCAGGCCCGTCGCGGTCATGTCCAGCTCGAACTCCGTCACCAGGTCTTCGCCGGTCAGGTCAACGGTGGACGCGTCCACGAACACCTGAGCGGAAGCGCGGCGTATCAGAGTCGGCACAGGACTAGGCATCGATCCGGACATCGTCAATGGTCATCGCCTGTAACTCCCATCAGATCAGAGCACGCTGCCTCGTACAGCAAGCGATCATGCCAGGTGGGTACGACAAACCATCCCTACCGGAGGCAGCCGCTGTCGGTGGGCGGCGGCCGGCCGGTGAGCCGTAGCCAGATGCCGTATTGAAACGGGTTGCAGTTCGTCCTTAGGCTGAGCGCATGATCCTGGACCGCTTCCAGATCGGCGGCGCCGCGGCCGTGGTCACCGGCGCGGGCCGGGGCATCGGCGCGGCCACCGCCGTCGCCCTCGCCCAGGCCGGTGCCGACGTCGCGATCTGCGCCCGCACCGAGGACCAGCTCCACGCCATCGCCGATCAGGTGAAACAGGCCGGGAGGCGGGTCCTGGTCGTCCCCGCCGACCTGACGATCCCCGGCGCCGCGGAGGACCTCGCGGAGCGGGCCGCGGCCGCGTTCGGTCGCCTGGACGTGGTCGTCAACAACGTGGGCGGTGCGATGCCCCGCGCCTTCCTCGACACGAAACGGAAGCATCTCGAGAACGCGTTCCAGTTCAACGTCGGCGTGGCGCACGAGCTGACCAGGGCTGCCGTCCCGCACCTGCTGAAGGCGGGCGGCGGCGCGGTCGTGAACGTCTCCTCCGCCGTGGGCCGCGTGGCGGGCCGCGGCTACCTGGCCTACGGCACCGCCAAGGCGGCCCTGGCGCACTACACCCGGCTGGCCGCGCTCGACCTGGCCCCCGCCGTCCGGGTCAACGCGGTCGCCGTCGGCGCGGTCGCCACCTCCGCGCTCGACATCGTCATGAACGACGAGGGCCTGCGCGCCCAGATGGAGCAGGCCACGCCGCTGCGGCGGATCGGCGAGCCGGAGGACGTGGCGGCCGCCGTGCTCTACCTGGTCTCCCCGGCTGCCCGGTACGTGACGGGCAAGGTGCTCGAAGTGGACGGCGGGATCGACCGGCCCAACCTCGACCTCGGGCTGCCGGACCTGCCATGACTTGGTGAGGACATAGGCGCGGCCGGGGTCGATCGCGACGGTCACGTTCGTGCCCTCGGCCAGCAGGCCCTGCGGATGGGAGCGTTACGACGTGCGGGCGCACACCCAGGGCCGCAAGACCTTCCACCACCCGGACGTCAGCGATCTCACCCTCGGCTACCAGTCCATGCAGCTGGAGGTCACCCCGGCCACCGCCTGGTCGCCTACTACGCCGAGCCCGGCACGCCCGGGTACGACACCATGGTCCTGCTCGACCTGGCCGCCTCCGAGCACGCCTCGAAGCCCGCCGCGGACCACCGCCACCCGTGACCCACGACCCACGGATCATGAGAACCGAGCCCCGAGCCGGGTCGTGACCCGGCGGAGCTTCCTGGGCGCGCCGGGCGGGTACGGCTCGCGGGTGTGCAGCAGGGTCTGGTTGTCGGCGATCACGACGTCGCCGGCCTGCCAGCGGTGGGCGTACATGTGCCGGGGGTCGTAGAGCGCCCGGCGGATCCCCTCGATGATCTGCGCGGCGTCGTGGCCCGCCGGCGGGCTCGGCAGCGTGGTGGTGGTCGGGTTGAGGATGACGACGTCCTCGGGAACGGGCTCGGAGAACCTCAGGGTCGGATGGCCGAGACGCGGATGGGGCACGACGAGCGGCACCTCGCGCGTCACCACCTCGCCGCCGGCGGTGGGCCGTTCGTAGCGGAACGTCAGGCCCTCCCACAACGCCCGCGTCTCCGGGTCGGCGCCGGCCAGGACCAGCGTCGTGTCGCAGAACAGCGTCGCCCCGCCCACGGCCGGGTCGGTGGCCCGCAGGCACTGGAAGATCTGCAGGTCGGGCGCGCTCCCGGCGTTCATGTAGAGGCCGTCCCAGTGGATCGGCATGAACCCCGTCTCGAAGAGGTGGTCCTCCGGCTCGGCGTGCGCCTCCACGTAGAACGTCCGGCTGCCGTTCCACGCCACCGGCTCGCCCAGCCGACCGGCGAACTCCTCGAACTCCTCGTCGGTCGCGGCCCCCGTGAAGCCCCGCAGGACGACCAGGTGATGCTCGCCGACCAGGTCCAGGAGTTGCTCCGGCGGCAGGCCGGCGAGCCGGGCGTCCCCGCCGCCCAGCAGTCGCGCGCCGAACGGTTCCTGCCGCCGGACGTCGATGGTCGGATCGGACGGCGTTGAGACGGACATGGACGCGCCTGCCTTCGGTGGTCTCCGGTAGTACGTTCGCCGGACCAGTACCCCCGCACGCAGCCGCTCATTTACAGAGAGTGATATACGGTTACGTTCGGCAATCTTTCGTGGTCGGTGAGGAGTGCGATGAGTTCCGCGCCCGAGGTCGTCCCGCCGTCGGCCGTGGTGGTCTTCTCCGGCGGGCTGGACTCCACGGTGCTGGCCGCCCACTACCGCGCGACCCACCGCCTGCTGCTGATCTCCTTCGACTACGGCCAGCGCAACGGCCCGCGGGAGCTGGCGGCCGCCCGGGAGGTGGCGGCCCACCTGGAGGCCGAGCACCACACGATCACGATCAACGGTCTCGGCCCCCTGCTGACCGGCTGCTCGCTCACCGACCGGGCCCAGGACGTGCCGACCCTCGTGCCCACCGGCGCCGCCCTGCGCTCCATCACCATCCCCAACCGCAACGCCTTCATCGCCGACATGGCCGTGGCGGTCGCGATGGCCCGCCGCGCCGACGTGGTGGCGCTCGGCATCCACCGCACCCCGGAGGGCCATCCGATGCCCGACGGCAGGCCCGACTTCTTCGACGCCTACCGCGAGATGATCCGCCTCGGCGGCCGCGGATTCCACCTTCCCCGTGTCGAGACGCCCTTCCTCGGCATGCTCAAGGAGGACGTCGTCGCCTACGGCCTGCGCCTGGACGCGCCGATGGGCAAGAGCTGGACCTGCTACCTCGACGGCCCGGTCCACTGCGGCGTGTGCCTGGCGTGCGTGTCACGCAGGGACGCCTTCTCGCAGAGCGGAGCGCCCGACCCGACCGTCTACGAAGGCGAGGCCAGTGATGACGCACCAGATCTGCGTACGGCATAACTTCGAGACCGCGCACCGGCTCCCGCACCTGGCGGGCAAGTGCGTGAACCTGCACGGTCACTCCTGGTGGGCCGAGGTCACCGTGCGGGCGGCCTGCTTGAGTGACGAGCAGACCGTGGTGGAGTTCGGCGCGTTCAAGAAGGCTCTGCGGGCTTTCGTCGACGAGCACCTCGATCATGGCGCCATGCTGGGGATCGATGACCCGCTGGCCTCGCTCCTGGTGGCTCACGGCAGCAAGGTCTACCTGTTCGGCGAGCACCCGTACGCCAGGGATCTGCCGTATCCCACGGTCGAGGCGGTGGCGGTGATGCTCGGCAGGGCCGCGCAGAGCCTGCTGGCCGGCCTGCCGCACGCCGCGGGCGCCGCCGTGGCCAGGGTGAAGGTGACCGAGACGCACGTCAACGCCGCGGAGTTCCGGCCGCGGGCCGACGCGACGCCCGCCACCCGGCCGCCGACGGCCGACGCGCTCAGCGGTGCGTGAACGCGGCCATCGCCCGATGCATCGCCCTCGTGGTCAGGGGCCGGGGTGGCGACCTGCGCTTCGGGAGGCCGCCCGTGCGCCGCGCGACGGAGAAGGCGTGCGTGGCGTGGTGGCCCGGTCGCCGTGGTCGGGGGCCGGGGACGGCCTGTGCTTCGGCCGGCGCGCGTCCCGTGGTGGGGCGTGCGGTGGACTTCCGACGCCGGGTCCTGCCTGGTCATCCTGAGTCGGAGCCGGGCGGCAGCTTGCCGTCGAGGGCGGCCTCTCGCCCGTCGGGATGGCGGGGCTGGGGGTGGTCGCGTGGGTGGAGTCGTGGTGTTGAAGTTGACGACGGCTAGGAGGGTGTGCGATCCTAAGGCGGGAGAGAGGTTGACATCAACATTAAATGTTGCCATCCATGTCCCTCTCGGTTTATGCTGCCATTCCGCGCTGCCTTTCGACGCCTCATGTCCCGGTGACTGCCGGGCGCTCGGCATGCGCGCATTCAGTCCCGCCGTCAGCTCCCGGAAGGACATCTGTTGGCAGCCTCGCGCAACGCCTCCGCCGTACCCGCTGGTCCCCGTCGCGTGTCTTTCGCGCGCATCCAGGAGCCCCTCGAAGTTCCTGACCTTCTCGCTCTGCAGACCGAGTCGTTCGACTGGCTGCTCGGGAACGAGAGGTGGAAGGCCCGGGTAGAGGCGGCTCGCCAGGCCGGGCGCAAGGACGTCCCGGCTCAGTCGGGCCTCGAAGAGATCTTCGAAGAGATCAGTCCGATCGAGGACTTCTCGGGGACCATGTCCTTGTCGTTCCGCGACCACCGATTCGAGCCGCCGAAGTACTCGGTGGATGAGTGCAAAGACAAGGACATGACCTTCTCCGCCCCGATGTTCGTGACGGCGGAGTTCATCAATAACACCACCGGTGAGATCAAGAGCCAGACGGTGTTCATGGGCGATTTCCCGCTCATGACGCCGAAGGGCACGTTCATCATCAACGGCACCGAGCGTGTCGTGGTCTCGCAGCTGGTCCGTTCGCCCGGTGTCTACTTCGAACGCAATGTGGACAAGACGTCCGACAAGGACCTGTTCGGCTGCAGGGTCATCCCGTCGCGGGGTGCCTGGCTGGAGTTCGAGATCGACAAGCGCGACAGTGTCGGTGTGCGCATCGACCGCAAGCGCAAGCAGGCCGTCACGGTGCTGCTCAAGGCGCTGGGCTGGACCAGCGAGCAGATCCTCGAGAAGTTCGG
>NZ_JBSFTC010000250.1:0-16792 GCF_053590415.1 Nonomuraea sp. NPDC003201 | reverse complement strand
GGTGACGAGGGCAAGGCGCTGGGCGTGCAGTTCAAGCTGGTGAGCCCGCTTCCGGGCAACCTGGGCGCCATCTGCAGCAGCTCGCGGACCACGTCCTCGGCGGACGCGCGCGACAGGCCGGTGCGCTTGGCGACCTCGGTGAGCGTGAGCGAGGGCCCGCCCCGCAGCGCCTTGATCACGGCGAGCGCGTTGAGCTGCCTGAGCCGTGACAGGTCACCGCCGCTCAGATCCTCGCCCATGGACACCCCTTGCCGTCAGCCAGCCGACTCCTAATAATGATGGTCTCCATGATATTTCGCCGGGAAGGTTCCATGACTGAGGTGACTCTAGCCGTCGTCGGCGGCGGCCTGCGAGGGCTGACCTACGCCCGCCACGCGCACGCCACGGGCGCGGGGCGGGTGGTGGCGGTCGCGGAGCCCGACCCGCGGCGCCGCGCCGCGTTCGCGGCGGAGTTCGGCGTCCCGGCCGAGTCGGCGTTCCCCGGGTGGAAGGAGCTGGCGGCGGCGGATCGGCTGGCCGACGCGGTCGTCATCGCCACGCAGGACCAGCTGCACACCGACCCGGCGGTGGCGCTGGCGGACCTCGGTTACCACATTCTCCTGGAGAAGCCGATGGCGCCGGACGAGCGGGAGGCGGCACGGATCGCCGAGGCGGCCAGGCGCAACGGGATCATGCTGGCCGTGTGCCACGTGCTGCGGTACACGCCTTACACGCGGGCTGTGCGGGACCTGCTCGACTCCGGCCGGATCGGGCGGCTGATCAGCGTCCAGCACCTCGAGCCGGTGGGGTGGTGGCACCAGGCGCACTCCTTCGTCCGCGGCCACTGGCGCCGCCAGGACACCTCGGCGCCGATGCTCCTGGCCAAGGCGTGCCACGACATCGACTGGCTCGTGCACCTCTTCGGCCGGCCGCCCGCGCGGGTGTCGTCGTTCGGCTCCCTGTCCCACTTCCGCGCCGAGGACCGCCCCGCGTCGGCCGCGGACCGGTGCGTGGACTGCCCCCTGGAGCCGTCCTGCCCGTACTCGGCGCCGCGGCTGTATCTCGGGTGCCTCGGGGACCCGTCGAGCGAGTTCTGGCCGCTGTCGGCCGTCACTCCCGGGCGCACGCGGGAGGCGGTGCTGGAGGCGCTCCGGGTGGGGCCGTACGGGCGGTGCGTGTACGCGTGTGACAACGACGTGGTCGATCACCAGGAGGTGGTGATGGAGTTCGACGACGGGGCGACGTGCTCGTTCACGATGAGCGCGTTCACGCCGATGGAGGACCGGCGGACGCGGCTGTTCGGCACCCACGGCTACGTCGACGGCGACGGCCGCACCCTGCGCGTGGTGGACTTCCGCACGGGCGAGGAGGAACTCGTCGACACGACCGCGCGGGGAGCTTTGGCGGGTGCCTCGGCGGCGGACGGGCACGGGGGCGGGGACGAGGGCCTGGTGGACGCCTTCCTCGCCGCCGTCGCCTCGGGCGACCCGTCGCCGCTGCGCTCGGACGCGTTCGAGAGCCTCATGACCCACCGCGTGGTGTGGGCCGCCGAGCAGGCCCGCCGCACGGGCTCGGTCGTCACGTTCCGCCCCCACGCGTGAAGGGCCGCCGGGGGGCGGGCGCGGCGGGTGGGTGGCTAGCCCCAGACCTCCTGGGCCGTCTCGACGATCAGGCGGAGCTTGGCGAACTGCTCGTCGGCCGTGAGCTGGTTGCCCTCGACCGTCGAGGAGAACCCGCACTGCGGCGACAGGCAGATCTGGTCGAGGTCGACGAACTTGGCGGCCTCGTCGATCCGCCGCTTGAGCGTGTCCTTCGACTCCAGCTCGCCCCGCTTGGTCGTGACCAGCCCCAGCACCACCATCTTCCCCGGCGGCACGAAGCGCAGCGGCTCGAAGCCCCCGGACCGCTCGTCGTCGAACTCCAGGAAGAACCCGTCCACCTTCAGCTCGCCGAACAGCGCCTCCGCCACGAAGTCGTACCCGCCCGAGGCGGCCCAGGAGGAGCGGAAGTTCCCCCGGCACATGTGGGTGGTGACCGTCATCCCGGCGGGCTTGGCGGCCAGGGCGGCGTTGATCTGCTTGATGTAGCGCAGGTGCATGTGCTCGGCGTCGTCCCCGCGCGAGCTCAGCTCCGCCCGCTGGGCCGGGTCGTTCAGGTACGCCAGGCTCGTGTCGTCGAACTGCAGGTACGTGCACCCCAGCGCGCCGATCCTGCGCACCTGCTCGGCGTAGGCCGCGCTCAGGTCCCGCCAGAACTCCTCCACATCCGGGTAGACCTCGGGGTCGATGGCGGCCGGACCGCCCCGGTAGTGGACCATGCTCGGCGAGGGGATGGTCAGCTTCGGCACGACTGTGGTGACGGTGTCGCGCAGGAACGTGAAGTCGTCGGCGAAGATCGGCTCGTTCAGCCGGATCCGCTCGTGCACGCGCAGCGCCGCCGGGGTGAACTCGATGTCCCCCTGCTCGTTGTGGAAGCGCACCGTGATGTGCTCGTCGGTGGCCTGGCCGATGCCGCCGAGCCGGTAGATGAAGTCCATGTGCCACGAGGCCCGCCGGAACTCGCCGTCGGTGGCGCTCTGCAGCCCGATCTCCTCCTGGCGGCGCACCACCTCCCGGATGGCCTCGTCCTCGGCCTCCCGCAGCGCGTCGCCCGTGAGGGTCTCGCGGGCGCGGAGCAGCGCGGGCGGGCGGAGCAGGCTGCCGACGTGGTCCGCGCGGAACGGCGGCGAGGTGCGCATCGAAGGTCATCTCCTCTGGTCGTCAAGGTTGTGCCCGTAGAGCTGTCTGAGGTGGGCTTTGAGCAGCTTGCCCGCCGCGTTCTTCGGCAGCTCAGGGACGAATTGCAGATATTTCGGGATTTTGAAGCGGGCCAGGCGGCCGTCCAGGTACGCCAGCAGCTCATCGGGCTCGATCGCGGCGTCCGGGGCCGGCACGACCAGCGCCTTGCCCACCTCGCCCCACGTGTCGTCCGGCACGCCGATCACCGCGCACTCGGCGACCGCGTCGTGCCCGAACAGGACGCTCTCCACCTCGGCGGGATAGATGTTCTCGCCACCGGAGATGATCACGTCCTTGAGGCGGTCGGAGATGCGCACGTAGCCGTCCTCGTCGGCGATGCCGACGTCGCCCGAGCGGAACCAGCCGTCCACCGACAGCACCTTCGCGGTCTCCTCCGGTCGCCGCCAGTAGCCGGTCATGACGTTGGGCCCCTGTACGTACACCTCGCCCGGCTCGCCCGGACCCGCCGGAGAGCCGTCGGGCGCGACCAGCCGTACGTCGGAGAAGAAGCACGGCACCCCGGCCGAGCCCGCCTTGGCGATCGAGTGCTCGGCCCCGAGGAAGAGGGCGCCGGGCGCCGTCTCGGTCATGCCGTACCCCTGCAGGAACGTCAGCCCCCGATCCTGATATATCCGGATCAGCGGCTCGGGCACCGGCGCTCCCCCGCACAGCAGGTGCCGCAGGCTCGACAGGTCCGCCCCCGCCCAGCGCGGCGACCGCGTGAGGAAGCCGAACATCGACGGCACCCCGAACATCACCGTCACCCGCTCCGCCTCGATCAGGTCGAACGTCCGGTCCACGTCGAAGGAGGGCTCCAGGATGACCCGGCCGCCCTTGAGCACGGTCGGCACCAGCGTCTGGGCCAGCGCCGCGATGTGGAACAGCGGCGCGCCGACCAGCGTGACCTCGTCGTGCGCGAGTGGCACGTCGACCAGCAGGTTGAAGGTGTTCCAGGTCAGGTTGGCGTGGGTGAGCATGGCCCCCTTGGGGCGTCCCGTCGTCCCCGACGTGTACATGATCAGGCACACGTCGTCCTGGCGCACCGGCTCGTCGATCGGCTCGGGCGAGCCGGAGGCGAGCAGCGCCTCATAGTCGGTGACGTGCCGCCCCGGCAGCCCCTCGCCGTCCTGCTCCTCGCCCAGCACGAGCACCGACGCCTGCGCGTCCTCCAGGATGTACCGCAGCTCCGGCCGCGCCAGCCGGGCGTTGAGCGGCACGAACACGGCCCCCACCAGCCCCGCCGCGAAGAGCGTCTCCACCAGCGCGGGCTGGTTGACCCCGAGGAAGGCGACCCGCTCGCCGCGCCCCACGCCGAGCGCCGAGGCCAGCCGGTACGTCCGCTCGCTCAGCTCACGGTACGTGCGGTCGTGTCCCCGGTACGTCACCGCCACCCGTTCGGGCGTCATGCGGGCCCGGCGTGCGGGCCACGAGCCAATCCCCTGATTCCGCATCGGCGCTCCTTGACGCTCAAGCCATCAAGTTAGGCCACTGGGCGATGGCTGTCACCGTTCTGCCCAAGTTTCATCCGGCACAACGTCGAGGAGCCGCTCCGCGATCCGCCCCGCCTCCGGCCTGAACCGCTCGTGCAGCGTGTGGCAGACCCGCTGGGCCTTCTCCGCCGGCCAGTCGTGCGGCAGGTACCGCAGCGGCAGCCGCGGATCGGCCCTGATGATCTGCAGCCAGCCGGTCAGCAGCGTCAGCGAGCGCGCCAGGTCGTCGGGCGCGTCCGCCGCCGGGTCGGCCCGGTCCCAGCGGCGCAGGAACTCCCGGTAGCGCTCGCCCAGGCCCGACAGGTCGTAGGCGTCACCGACCAGCGCCTGCATGTCGGTGGGGTGCCGGGGCTCGGCGGAGAAGACCTTCACGTTCGCGCCGAGGTCCTCGATCACGTGCGCGGCGTCCACGTCGCCGGGAGCGATCCACAGGCCGTTCTGCAGCGGCCCGAACCCGGCCCAGACCAGCCGCGAGCGCAGCTCGTGCCGCTCCCGCTGCCAGGACTCGGGCAGCGAGAAGCCGATCAGCGTCCAGCGGTCCTCGTCCGCGTCGTTGACGACGCCGCTGTGCCAGATGCGCCGCTCGCCGTCCTTGAGCACCTCGGTGCTCGTCGGGGTGAGGCCGAAGTACATGCGGCGGCCCGAGCGCTGGCGGCGCAGCAGGCCGCGGCGGACCATCCGGGTCAGCGTCGAACGCGTCGCCTCCTCCGAGATCCCGACCTTGGCGAACGCCTCGATGAAGCTGCCCGAGGACACGCAGATCCCGCGGCCGTACACGTGATCGCCGAGGAACGTCAGAATCACCGACTGAGGCCGCATCTAAGCCCTCCCCCATCTTGGGCATTCTATTGACAGCCGTAATATATCTGCCTACATTCAGGGCCACATCCCAGGAGGTCCTGATGCGCAGGCTGCTCCCGTCTCTGGTTTGTCTCGCGTTGGCCGCGACCGCCTGCGGCGGTGATTCCGGCGGCGGCGCTCAAGACCCGATCAAGGTCGGCCTCATCGTCTCCCTCACCGGCAACTACACGCCGCTGGGCAGCGAGGACAAGAAGGCCGTCGAGCTGGCCGTCGAGCAGGTCAACGGGCAGGGCGGGTTGCTCGGCCGCAAGGTGGAGCTGGTCGCGCGCGACGACAAGACCGCCCCCGACCAGGGCATCGTGGCCTACAACCAGATCAAGGGCGACATCGACGTGCTGATCGGCCCGGTGTTCTCCAACTCGGCGCTGGCGGTCGAGCCGCTCGCGCAGCGCGACAAGATGCCGTACCTGTCGCTGGCCCCCGCCCAGGAGCAGGTCGAGCCGATCAAGTCGTACATCTTCGTCACCCCCGCCCTGTCCGGCATGTACGCCGAGCGCTATCTGCAGTACATCCAGGCCAAGGGCATCAAGACGATCGCCGTGGCCTGGGACTCCAAGAGCGCCTATTCGGTCTCCGGCCACAAGTCGATGATCGCGCTCGCGTCCAAGTACGGCGTGAAGATCGCCGTGGACGAGCCGTACGAGACGACCACCTCCGACTTCAGCCCGCTCTTCACCCACGTGCGCGACTCCGCCGCCGAGGCGCTGGTGTTCTGGGGCTCGGGCGCGCCCGGCGTGACGGCGGCCAAGCAGTACGTGGCCTCGGGGCTCAAGACGCCGCTGTTCCTGACCGCGTCGCAGGCCAGCAAGCTGTGGCTGGAGCCGATGGGCGGCGCGGCCGAGGGCATGACGGTGCAGAGCGCCATCGGCGTCGTCGGCGAATACCTGCCCGACGGCAAGCAGAAGCAGGTCATCGAGCAGATGGCCAAGCCGTACCAGCAGAAACACGGCTATCCACCGCCGCAGTTCGCGCAGGACGGCTACAGCGCGAGCCTGCTGCTCTTCGAGGCGATCAAGAAGGCGAACAGCACCGACAAGGCCAAGGTGCAGCAGGCCCTGGAGGCCATGGACCTGGTCACGCCCAACGGCCGCTTCCGCTACTCCCCCACCGACCACTCCGGGCTCTCCCCCGAGTTCATCTCGGTCAACACGGTGCAGAACGGGAAATTCGTTCCCACCGACTGGGCCAAGGAGCAGCTCACCAAGACCGTCGGCGCGGGGTAGCGGGTGCTGACGGTCACCGGGCTCTCCCGCTCCTTCGGGGGCGTCTACGCCGTCCGCGACGTGTCCCTGGCCGTCGCGGACGGCGAAGTCTGCGGCGTCATCGGGCCGAACGGGGCGGGCAAGTCCACGCTGTTCAACCTCATCACCGGGCATCTGACGGCCGACCACGGCCAGATCTCGTTCCGCGGGCACCGGGTGGACCGGCTCGCGCCGCACCGGCGGGCCAGGCTCGGCATGTCGATCGTGTTCCAGGCGGCCAGGGTGTTCCGCGGCATGACGGTCAGGGAGAACGTCATGGTCGGGATGCACGGCCGTACCGGTGCGGGGTTCGTGTCGGCGGCGCTGCGGCTGCCGCGGCACCGGCGCGACGAACGCGAGATCACCGCCGAGGCGGATGCCGTGCTGAGCCGCGTGGGGCTGGCCGAGTGGGCGGACCGGCCTGCCGACCTGCTGCCCATCGGGCAGCAGCGGGCGCTCCAGCTCGCCCGAGCCCTGTGCGCCCGGCCCCGGCTGCTGCTGCTCGACGAGCCCGCCTCGGGGCTGCGCGGCCAGGAGCGCGAGCGGCTGGCGGCGCTGGTGGAGGAGCTGCGCGCGGACGGGCTGACGATCCTGCTGGTCGAGCACGACGTCGCGTTCGTGACCCGGCTGGCCGACCGCGTGGTGGTGCTCGACCTGGGCCGGGTCATCGCCGACGGCTCGCCCGCCGAGGTGCGGGCCGATCCGCTGGTGCTCGCCGCCTACCTCGGGCAGACCGCATGATCGACGTCAAGGACCTGGTCGTCTCGTACGGCACCGCGACCGCGCTCGACCACGTCACGCTCACGGTGGGGCGGGGCGAGATGGTCGCCCTGCTCGGCCCGAACGGCGCGGGCAAGTCCACGCTGGCCAACACCCTGGCCGGGCTGCTCCGGCCCGCCGCGGGCACGGTGGGGATCGGGGGCAGGCTGGCGCTCATCCCGGAGGGCCGCCAGCTCTTCCCGGACCTGTCGGTCGCCGACAACCTGGCGTTGGGCGGGTGGCGGTCGGGTCTGCGGGATCCCTCGTCCGTGTACGAGCTGCTGCCCCGGCTGGCGGAGCTGGCCGGGCGGCAGGCAGGGGTGCTGTCGGGGGGAGAGCAGCAGATGGTGGCGTTCGGGCGGGCCCTGATGTCGCGCCCTTCGGTGCTGGTGGTGGACGAACTGTCCCTGGGGCTCGCGCCCAACGTGACCGCCGACCTGGCCGGCCACCTCGCCGAGCTGAACCGGGAGCAGGGGCTGACCGTGCTGCTCATCGAGCAGAACGCGCGGCTGGCGTTCGACCTGTGCGGGCGGGCGTACGTGCTGGAGTCAGGTCGGATCGTGGCCGAGGGCGAGTGCGCGGAGCTGGCCGGCGACCCTCGGGTGGCCAGCGCGTACCTGGGCGGGGCGATCACATGAGCGCTTTCCTCACGTACCTGCTGAACGGGCTCGCGGTCGGGTGCGCGGTCGCGCTCATCGCCAGCGGCCTGGTCGTGATCCACCGCGTCACGGGCGTGGTGAACTTCGCGCAGGGCACGTTCGCGGTCGTGGCCGGGCTGTGCACGTCGTCGCTGCTCGGGCTCGGGTTCCCGCACGGGCTGAGCGAGCTGGCCGCCGTCCTGGTCGCGGCGCTGGCGGGGCTGCTGACCGGCCTGGCCGCCATCGGCCGGCGGGGCACCACTCCGCTGTCGTCCCTCATCGTGACGCTCGGCGTGGGCGTGCTCGCGTACGCCGTCGAGATCGTCCTGTGGGGCGACCAGCCGCGCTCGGCGCCCGGCCTGGCGGGCTCGGTGACGCTGGCGGGCGCGCGCGTCCAGACGCAGCACCTGCTGGTCATCGGCGTGACGGCGGCCGCGTTCGCGCTGCTGGCGCTCTTCTTCGGGCGCACCTACCTGGGCAAGGCGCTGACGGCGTGCGCCTCCAACCCGTACGCCGCCCGCGTGGTCGGGATCGACACGCGGCTGATGGGGCTGCTGGCGTTCGCGCTGGGCGGGCTGCTCGGCGGGATCGCCGGGGTGCTGGTGACGCCGCTGCGGCCGATCTCGTTCGACACCGACGTCACGCTCATCGTGAACGCCTTCGCCGCGGCCGTCTTCGGCGCGCTCACCCGGCCCGTGATCACGCTGGCCGGAGCGCTGCTGCTGGGCGTGGCCGAGACCATGGCCGCCGGGTACGGCTACGGATCGCACCAGCTGGAGGTGGCGCTGGGTCTCATGATCGTCGTCATGATCGTACAGGCGAGCCGGCGCTCGGCCGTTTCGCAGGAGCAGACATGATCCGCCTGGTGGCCGGGCTGCTGGTCGCGGCCGTGACGCTGGCCCTGCCCGCGGTGCTCGACGACAGCGCGCTGGCCGTGTACATCCTGCTCGGGCTGGCCGCGATGGTCACCGTCGGGGTGTCGCTGCTGATGGGCTACGCCGGGCAGGTGTCGCTGGGCCAGGGCGCCTTCTACGCCGTCGGCGCCTACACCGCCGCGCTGCTGTCCCTGCACGGCGTGCCGCCGCTGGCCGGGCTGATCGCCGCACCGGTGGTGGCGGCCGCGGCGGCGCTGGTGATCGGCGTGCCGCTGCTGCGGCTGCGCGGGCACCATCTGGCGTTCGCGACGCTGGCCATGCAGCTCATCCTGCTCTCGCTGGCCGGGCAGCTGGAGGTCACCGGCGGGGACATCGGGTTGCAGGCCATCCCGCAGTTCTCGGTCGGGTCGTTCGAGGCGGGCGGCGCGTCCGCGTACGCGTACCTGACCTGGATCGGGCTGGCGCTGGTGATGCTGGTGACCCGGAACGTGATCACCTCGCGGCCGGGCCGCGCCCTGCGCGCGCTGGCCACCAGCGAGACCGCCGCCGCGTCCTCGGGGATCCCGGTCGGGCGGTACAAGCTGGTGGTGTTCGCGCTGTCGGCGGCGTTCGCGGGGCTCGCGGGCGGGATCTACTGCTTCTACACGGGGTACGTGGCGCCGGGCTCGTTCCCCGTGCTCATCTCGATCCAGTACATCGTGATGGCCGTGGTCGGAGGGCTGGGCACGATCTGGGGCGCCGTGGTCGGCGCGACCGCGATCACGCTGCTCGTGCAGGGGCTGAACAGCCTGGCCGCGCTGCCGGGGATGCCGTCGTACGCGCCCGGCGTGCTGTCGTACGCCGTGTACGCGCTCGTCCTCATCCTGGTCGTGCTCTTCCTGCCCCGCGGCCTGCTCCCCGCCGTCTCCGGCCGCGTCAACCGGGACCGCCGGGGGATGATTCATCGGTGACCGTTGAGAAGGCGTCGAACGTCGGTCCGTCGGGCATCGAGGTCGCGTACGAGCGCCTCGGCGACCCCCAGGCCCCGCCCGTGCTGCTGGTGATGGGCCTCGCCGGGCAGCTGGTCAACTGGCCGGACGGCCTCTGCGCGGAGCTCGTCGACCGCGGCCTGCACGTCATCCGGTTCGACAACCGCGACTCCGGCCTGTCCACGCACCTCCACGACGCGCCGCCGCCCGACCTGCCGGCGGCGCTCGCGGGCGACGCGTCCTCGGCCTCCTACACGCTCTCCGACATGGCGGCCGACACCGTCGGCCTGCTCGACGCGCTCGGCCTGGACAGCGCCCACGTGGTCGGCGCCTCGATGGGCGGGATGATCGCCCAGACGATCGCGATCGAGCATCCCGGCCGGGTCCGGTCGCTGACGTCGATGATGTCCACCACGGGCGACCCGTCCGTCGGCCAGGCCCGGCCCGAGGCGATGGCCGCGTTCGCGGGGCCGCCGCCGACGACGCGCGAGGAGGCGATCGAGCGGTCGGTCCTGATCTTCCGCGTGGCCGGATCGCCCGGTTTCGCGTTCGACGAGGCCGCGCTGCGCGAACGCGCCGGTCTCTCGTACGACCGCGACCACGACCGGGTCGCCGTCGCCCGCCAGGCCGTCGCGGTCGTCGCCTCGGGCGACCGCACCGACCGGCTCCGCTCCGTCGGCGTCCCCACGCTGGTGATCCACGGCGCCGAGGACGCGATGTGCGACCCGAGCGGCGGCCGCGCGACCGCCGCCGCCGTCCCGGGCGCGGAGCTGGTGGTGATCGACGGCATGGGCCACGACCTGCCCGGGCTGCTCTGGTCCGACCTCGCCTCCCGCATCGCCACCCACGCCCACCACGCCGACGCCACCCGATAGCCGTTCCCCCTGTGAGCGCCGACACTTCGCCGGGGGCCGAAGCTTTTCCCGTCTAACGTCGGCCGCATGACGACGACCCCGCCGGCCATGAGCAGCGCCTCCCCTGACCGCTGTCCGGCGGGAACGTCGTGACCCCCTGGGAGATGCTCGCCGTCTTCGCGACGAGCATCTGCGCCGGCGCCCTCAACAGCGTCGTCGGCTCCGGAACCCTCATCACCTTCCCCGTACTGCTCTCCATCGGCCTCCCGCCCGTCACCGCCACGGTCACCAACGCGCTCGGCCTGATCCCCGGCTCCATCAGCGGGGCCATCGGATACCGCCGAGAGCTCCGCGGCCAGTCCCGGCGCCTGCTGAAGCTGAGCGTCGCCGCCCTGCTCGGCGGCCTGTGCGGCGCCGTGCTCCTGCTGACCCTGCCGGCCACGGCGTTCGAGCGGATCGTCCCCGTCCTGGTGGCGCTGGCCCTCGTCCTGGTCATCCTGCAGCCCCGCATCAACACGTACCTGCGCCGCCGCCACCGTGGGACGCCCGGTCGCGGGCTCTTCGCCGGGCTGCTGCTCGCCGGCGTCTACGGCGGCTACTTCGCCGCCGCCCAGGGGATCATCTACATGTCCCTCATGGGCATGCTCCTCGACGAGACGCCCCAGCGCCTCAACGCCGCCAAGAACGTCCTGGTCGCCGTGGTCAACGCCGCAGCCGCGCTCCTCTTCCTGTTCGTCGCGGACTACGACTGGACTGCCGTCGCGCTCATCGCGACCGGCTCCGCCCTCGGCGGCCGGCTCGGCGCCGAGGCGGGCCGCCGCTTCAGCCCTGCGACGCTACGCTTCCTGATCGTGGCCGTCGGCGGGGCCGCCCTCGTCCATCTGCTCGTCCGCTGAAGCAGGCCGCCTCGCCTCCGCAAGTGTGCGGATCCGGTCACGCTCGCGTGGGTGCTGTGCACGCTCCTCCCCGTCGTCCTGATCGTGCTGGCGGTACGGGTGCGCCGAACCCCCCGCCCCGGCGGAGGCGATCGGGCATTAGTGTCGGCAGTCCACCCATGGTGATCGACTTTGGAGGGCGCCGTGCGGCGCGTCATGATCCTGCTGGCCCCGATCGCGGCCCTGGCCGCCGCTCTGGTCGTCGCCCGGCGGCGGTTCGTCGTCGTACGGATCAGCGGGGCGAGCATGCTGCCGACCTACCGCACGGGCGACCGGGTGCTCGTCCGCAGGACCACGGGGGCGGGTGTCAGGCGCGGCCAGGTCGTGGTGCTGCAGACCGCGCTGCCCGGGGGGAAGTGGCGTACGGGGCCGCTGCCTCGGCCGGGGGCGGCCATGTGGTTCATCAAACGCGCGGTGGCCGTGCCGGGTGACCCGGTGCCCGCCCAGGTCATGGCCCGGGTGGAGGCGTCGCCGGGCGACACGGTGCCGGCGGGCCGGCTGGTCGTCCTCGGTGACGGGCCGGTCAGCGAGGACTCGCGGGCATGGGGTTACGTGCCCTTCGACCGCGTGCTCGGCGTCGTCGTCCGCCGGCTCGCCCCCTCCTCCGACTCCGTCGGCTCGTAGCCCTGCGCCTGCAGGGTGAACAGTCCCGCGTACTCCCCTCCCAGCGCCATCAGCTCCGCGTGCGAGCCACGCTCGGCGATCCGCCCCTCGGCGAGCACGACGATCACGTCCGCTTCCCGCACCGCGCCGAGCCGGTGCGAGATCAGCAGGCTGGTCCGTCCCGCGCGGTGACGGCGCAGGCTCCGGTGGATGGCGTGCTCGGCCTGCGCGTCCAGGCCGGAGCTCGGCTCGTCGAGCACGAGCAGGTCCCGCCCCTTCCGCATCAGGGCGCGGGCCAGCGCGAGGCGCTGCCACTGCCCGCCGGACAGCACCACTCCGGCCTGGGGGTCGTCCCGGTCGCCGAAGAAGATCCGGCTCAGCAGCGTGTCGTAGCCCCGCGGCAGCCCGGCGACCGTCTCGTGGACACCGGCCAGCCTGGCGGCGGCCTCGACCCGGTCCCGGTCGTCGAGCGCCGTGACGTCGCCGAGCCCGATGTTCTCGGCCGCGGTCAGGTCGTACGACATGTAGTCCTGGAACACCGCGCCGATGCGGCCGCGCAGCTCGGCGGGGTCCATCTCCCGCAGGTCGGCGCCGTCCCAGTGGATGGACCCGCGTACCGGGTCGTACAGCCGGCAGATCAGCTTGACCAGGGTGCTCTTGCCCACGCCGTTCAGCCCGACGAGGGCGAGGGAGCCGCCGCGCGGGATGAACAGGTCGATTCCGCGCAGCACCCACGGATGCGCGTCGTCGTACCGGAACCACACGTCGCGCACCTCGATGCCCTCGCGCAGCGCGGGGACGGGGCGCGGATGCCGCGGGACGGGCAGGTCCGGCGCGTCGGCCACGACGTCGAGGTAGTGCCCGAACATCAGCAGCGCGTTGTGCGCGTCGGCGGACTGGCCGACGATCGACGCGAGCGCGGACTGCACCCCGGCGACGGCCGCGACGAACACGGCGACGTCGCCGACGCTCAGCGTGCCGGACGCGGCGCCGCTGATCGCCCAGAGCAGGCCGAGCGCGGCGACGGCCGCCCCGAGCAGCGACAGCGTCCCCTGGGTACGCAGGGTCCTGCGGGCGAGCCCCTGCTCGGCGGCGTTGACCGCGCGCAGCTCGCCCAGCATCCTGGCGCGCAGGAAGTCGCCGAGGCCGAACAGCCGGATCTCCTTGGCCGCGTCGGGGCTGGTGAGCAGGCCGGCGAAGAAGATCTGCCGCCGGCTCCTCGAGCTGACGCCCCACATCATCCCGGCGCGACGCCGGGACAGGTCGAGCTGGGCGCGGACCGAGGGGAGCGCGGAGAGCGCCACGACGAGGATCATCCCCGGCGCCAGCACGGCCAGCGCCGCGGTGAACCCGGCGAGGGTGACGGCTCCCTGGGCGATTCCCAGGGAGGAGCGGACGATCCGCTGCGGCGCGTTCTGGCCGGCGTCCTGCGCCAGCCGTACGCGGTCGTGGAAGGCCGGGTTCTCGAATCGGCTCAGGCCCGGGTGGGCGTTGACGGCCTGGAAGAGCCGGTCCTGGATCAGCACCTGGAGCGCGCGGCGCAGCTGCTCCTGGGCGTACTCCGCGGCCGCGGGCAGGGCCGCGCCCGCCAGGCCGGTCACGCCGAGAGCCACGCCGTACGGGAGCAGCTCGGCAAGGCCCGCCCCGGCCGCCAGCCCGTCGAGCACGAGCTTGGTCAGCCACGCGGTGACCACCGGGACCAGGCCCATGAGCAGCACCGTGATCCCGGATGCCAGGACGGCGGCCGGGTGCGCCCGCCAGGCCGACGCCGCGGCCGCGCGAAAGCGCCGTCGCGGCGTGACGCCGCCGTGCCCGGCAGGAGAGGTCATCGGCGCGTGGCCGCCGGCAGCCTGCCCGGGGCGGTGTCGGCCGCGACGACCACCCCGTCCCCGTCGACCAGGTAGAAGCTGGGGAACCGGGAGACCCGCAACGCCCTGCTCACCGGGCCGCCCATCGGCTCGACCACGACGGTGGCCGAGGTCAGCTCGCCGGTGAACAGCCGGGCCTCGTCGGGGTCGCCCGTGACCACGGCCAGCACGCGTTCGGGACGGGTGTCGGCCAGGTAGGACGCGAACTCCGGCAGCCGCTCGTGGCAGGACGCGCATTCGGTGGAGAACACCGCCACCACGGAGGGCCCCGTGAAGAACGCGCGCGACACGGCCTCGCCGCCGAGGGCGGTCGCGCTGAAATCGCCGAGCGTCGTTCCCGGCTGCACCATCGGGGCGCCCGTCGGCGCCAGCTCGGCCAGCCGCAATGTATGCACGCGCAGCCGGCGGATCACCGCCAGGGTCAGCACCAGATCCACCAGGCACAGCAATCCGACGACGACGACGGCGGCCACGAGATACGGCATGCGAGCTCCTCAGGGGTGGGCGGCGAAGCACGGAAAACCCACCAGGACGGTGCCGGCCTGGTGTCGGCCCGCACTGTCCTGGGGGCTGTCGGTAGGGCGCGTCAGCAGTAGTCGAAGCTGCCGCAGTTGGTCGTGCCGGTGGAGTCGTGGTAGCAGCAGGTCCGGCAGAACTTGCCCTGGCAGCACCAGTCGGTCCAGCACGCGGCCGAGGCGTTCGCCGACGGCAGGAACTTGTCGAGGAGGCGGTCTCCCAGCTTGTTGAGTGCGCGGATCATGGCGACCTCCTTGCATGGGGGATCTTTACGCGCTCACCGTCACCCAGCAAGAGCACCTTGTTAATGGAGAGATTGGCCGACACTCCGGAACATCGTTCGGCGGTTCAGGATCTTGACAGAGGCCACTTGGCCAGGTGACCAGGCGCTGGATATCACGGCGGCGCTTTGCCTCGGTGTACCTCCTCATCGGTGACTCTCCGAGAGGGGCGGCTCCAGGGACGTGGTGTCTGTCCGCCGGACCGCCCCGCGCCATGGCCGCCGGGTGGCCCCGGGCCGGCTGTTAGCGCTCACACATCTTCTTCCCTGTCGCGGTTCCTTCTCTGTCAGATGGCTGTGGTGGCAGGTCGAGCCAATACGAGACGCAGAGGTGACGTCAAGGAGGGCACCTCGCGCCCGCGGCGGGGCGGCGGACGCGCGTGCGGCTCATCAGGCGTTATCAGGGGTCGCCTGACGTGACGGCGAGAGCGCCACTCTGAAACTTTCGCCGTTGCTTGACAACTTTCGGAGCGGTTTCCAGACTGGGTGTCCGAGAAGGCTTCCTCCCGCCAGGTGGTGGTGCGCGGTGAGGACCGCCGTTCACGATGCCCTTGTGGTGTGCGTTCCATGATCACGGAACGCGGCGTCGATCGCGTGGGATGACCCCGCGTGTCCGCTTTTCCGTGATTCAGTCTGGAGCACTCAGCCATGGGCGACACAGCCATACTTCCGCCGCGGCCCCTCAGGCGCCCGCGGGTCCTGATCGCCGCCGCCGTCGGCGCCATCGCCGTGGTCACCGCGGTGACGGTACCGACCACGCCGGCCGGTGCGGCGGCGAGCACGCTCGGCGCGGCCGCCGCTCAGAGCGGCCGGTACTTCGGCGCCGCCATCAGCGCGGGCCGGCTCGGCGACTCGCAGTACACCACCATCGCCGGCCGCGAGTTCAGCATGGTGACGGCCGAGAACGAGATGAAGATCGACGCCACCGAGCCGAACCGGGGCCAGTTCAACTTCACCAACGGCGACCGCGTCTACAACTGGGCCGTGCAGAACGGCAAGCGGGTCCGCGGCCACACCCTGGCCTGGCACTCCCAGCAGCCCGGCTGGATGCAGTCCCTGTCCGGCAGCACGCTGCGCCAGGCCATGATCGACCACATCAACGGCGTCATGGCCCACTACAAGGGCAAGATCTACGCCTGGGACGTGGTCAACGAGGCCTTCGCCGACGGCAACTCCGGCGGCCGGCGCGACTCCAATCTGCAGCGCACCGGCAACGACTGGATCGAGGTCGCCTTCCGCACCGCGCGCGCCGCCGACCCGGCCGCCAAGCTCTGCTACAACGACTACAACATCGACAACTGGACCTGGGCCAAGACGCAGGGCGTCTACAACATGGTCCGCGACTTCAAGCAGCGCGGCGTGCCGATCGACTGCGTGGGCCTGCAGTCGCACTTCAACAGCGGCAGCCCGTACAACAGCAACTACCGCACCACCATCTCCAGCTTCGCCGCCCTCGGGGTGGACGTGCAGATCACCGAGCTGGACATCCAGGGCGCCTCCGCGCAGACCTACGCCGCCGTGACCAACGACTGCCTGGCGGTGGCCCGCTGCGCCGGCATCACGGTGTGGGGGGTGCGCGACCAGGACTCCTGGCGCTCGGGTGACACCCCGCTGCTGTTCAGCGGCGGCAACAAGAAGCCCGCCTACGACGCCGTCCTCAACGCCCTCAACGCCGCCTCGCCGGGCGGCCCCACCCCCACACCCACCCCGACCCCGACTCCGACACCCACCCCGACTCCGACACCGGTCCCGGGCGCGTGCGCGGCGACCATCACGACGACCAACAGCTGGTCGGGGGGCTTCCAGTCGACGGTGACCGTCCAGGCGGGCAACGCGGCGATCAGCGGATGGACCGTGCAGTGGACCTGGCCCGGCGGGCAGAGCATCAGCAGCCTGTGGAACGGCCAGCAGAGCGTGTCCGGCTCCAGCGTCACCGTACGCAACGCCCCCTACAACGGCTCCATCGCCGCCGGCGGCTCCACGACCTTCGGGTTCACCGCGAACGGCACCGCGGCCACCCCGACCGCCACCTGCACCAGCCCCTGACGGCGGCCGGACATGATGAGGAGAATACAGATGCGTCTGCCCTGGCGAGCGCGGTCACCGCGCCCCTCCGCCGTCACGACCGCGGCGCCGCCCCGGCGGGCC
>NZ_JBSFTC010000249.1:0-16798 GCF_053590415.1 Nonomuraea sp. NPDC003201 | reverse complement strand
GAGCGGCTGCGTGACAAGGGCTTCGAGAAGGTGGCCCCGCGCACCAACATGGCCACGCCGGTCTTCGACGGCGCCCACGAGGAGGAGATCGTCGGTCTCCTCGACAACACCATCGCCAACCGCGACGGTGACCGGATGGTGCAGCGCAGTGGCAAGGCGCAGCTGTTCGACGGCCGTTCCGGTGAGCCGTTCCCGTATCCCATCTCGGTCGGCTACATCTACATCCTCAAGCTGCTGCACCTGGTCGACGACAAGATCCACGCGCGTTCGACGGGTCCGTACTCGATGATCACCCAGCAGCCGCTGGGTGGTAAGGCGCAGTTCGGTGGTCAGCGATTCGGTGAGATGGAGGTGTGGGCGCTGGAGGCGTACGGCGCCGCCTACGCCCTGCAGGAGCTGCTGACCATCAAGTCCGACGACGTTCTCGGCCGGGTGAAGGTCTACGAGGCCATCGTCAAGGGCGAGAACATTCCCGAGCCGGGCATTCCGGAGTCCTTCAAGGTCCTCATCAAGGAAATGCAGTCGCTGTGCCTCAACGTCGAGGTGCTCTCCAGCGACGGCATGTCCATCGAGATGCGTGACACGGACGAGGACGTCTTCCGCGCGGCGGAAGAGCTCGGCATCGATCTGTCCCGGCGTGAGCCGAGCAGCGTGGAAGAAGTCTGAGGGGGAGATCGCACAAAATGCTGGACGTCAACTTCTTCGACGAGCTCAGGATCGGCCTCGCGACGGCCGACGACATCCGTCAGTGGTCGCACGGCGAGGTCAAGAAGCCCGAGACCATCAACTACCGCACCCTCAAGCCGGAAAAGGACGGGCTCTTCTGCGAGAAGATCTTCGGTCCGACCCGCGACTGGGAGTGCTACTGCGGCAAGTACAAGCGCGTCCGCTTCAAGGGCATCATCTGTGAGCGCTGTGGCGTCGAGGTGACTCGCGCCAAGGTGCGTCGTGAGCGGATGGGCCACATCGAGCTGGCCGCGCCGGTCACGCACATCTGGTACTTCAAGGGCGTCCCGTCGCGCCTCGGCTACCTGCTCGACCTGGCCCCGAAGGACCTGGAGAAGGTCATCTACTTCGCGGCCTACATGATCACGCATGTCGACACCGAGATGCGTGAGCGTGACCTGCCCTCGCTGGAGGCGAAGATCTCCGTCGAGCGGCAGCACATCGAGCAGCGCCGTGACGCCGACGTCGAGACCCGGCAGAAGAAGCTCGAGGCCGACCTGGCCGAGCTCGAGGCCGCCGGGGCCAAGGGCGACCAGCGCCGCAAGGTCCGCGAGGGCGCCGAGCGCGAGATGCGTCAGCTCCGCGACCGGGCCCAGCGCGAGCTGGACCGGCTCGACGAAGTCTGGAGCCGCTTCAAGAACCTCAAGGTCCAGGACCTCGAGGGCGACGAGCTGCTCTACCGCGAGATGCGCGACCGCTTCGGCCGCTACTTCAAGGGCGGCATGGGCGCGCAGGCGATCCAGGACCGCCTGATCAGCTTCGACCTCGACGTCGAGTCTGAGAACCTGCGCGAGACGATCCGCAGCGGCAAGGGCCAGAAGAAGGCCCGCGCGCTCAAGCGGCTCAAGGTGGTGTCGGCGTTCCTCAACACCACCAACTCGCCGCGCGGCATGGTGCTCGACTGCATCCCGGTCATCCCGCCGGACCTGCGCCCGATGGTGCAGCTCGACGGTGGCCGGTTCGCGACCTCCGACCTCAACGACCTCTACCGCCGGGTCATCAACCGGAACAACCGCCTCAAGCGTCTGCTCGACCTCGGCGCGCCCGAGATCATCGTGAACAACGAGAAGCGGATGCTGCAGGAGGCCGTCGACGCGCTGTTCGACAACGGCCGTCGCGGTCGCCCGGTCACCGGTCCCGGCAACAGGCCGCTGAAGTCCCTGAGCGACATGCTCAAGGGTAAGCAGGGTCGTTTCCGTCAGAACCTGCTGGGCAAGCGAGTCGACTACTCCGGCCGTTCGGTCATCGTCGTCGGCCCGCAGCTCAAGCTGCACCAGTGCGGTCTGCCCAAGCAGATGGCGCTGGAGCTGTTCAAGCCGTTCGTGATGAAGCGGCTCGTGGACCTCAACCACGCGCAGAACATCAAGTCGGCCAAGCGGATGGTCGAGCGCGCCCGCCCCGTGGTGTGGGACGTGCTCGAAGAGGTCATCACCGAGCACCCGGTGCTGCTCAACCGCGCTCCGACGCTCCACCGTCTGGGCATCCAGGCGTTCGAGCCGCAGCTGGTCGAGGGCAAGGCCATCCAGATCCACCCGCTCGTCTGCACCGCGTTCAACGCGGACTTCGACGGCGACCAGATGGCCGTGCACCTGCCGCTGTCGGCTGAGGCCCAGGCCGAGGCACGCATCCTGATGCTCTCGACCAACAACATCCTCAAGCCGGCCGACGGCAAGCCCGTGACGATGCCCACCCAGGACATGGTCATCGGCCTCTACTGGCTGACCACCCAGAAGGAAGGCGCGATCGGCGAGGGCCGCGTGTTCGGCTCGATCGCCGAGGCGCAGATGGCCTTCGACCGCCGCGAGCTGGAGATTCAGGCGAAGATCCAGCTCCGGATGAAGGACATCCTGCCGCCGCGCGACTGGGTTGCGCCCGAGGGCTGGGAGCAGGGTGACCCGATCCGGCTGGAGACCACGTTCGGCCGGTGCCTGTTCAACCTGACGCTGCCCGACAGCTACCCGTTCGTCGACTTCCAGGTCGGCAAGAAGCAGCTGTCCACTATCGTGAACGAGCTGGCGGAGACCTACCCCAAGATCGAGGTCGCCGCATCGCTCGACGCGCTCAAGGACGCCGGCTTCCGCTGGGCGACGCGCTCCGGTGTCACGATCTCGATCGAGGACGTCGTCGCGCCGCCGAACAAGACCGACATCATGGAAAACTACGAGCGCCGGGCCGACAAGGTCCAGCGGGAGTACGAGCGCGGTCTGATCACCGACGAGGAGCGCCGTCAGGAGCTCATCGAGATCTGGACGCACGCGACGGCCGACGTCGAGACCGACATGGTCAACGCCTTCCCGGCGACCAACCCGGTCTGGATGATGGTCAACTCCGGCGCCCGTGGTAACAAGATGCAGGTCCGGCAGATCGCCGGCATCCGTGGCCTGGTGTCCAACACCAAGGGTGAGACGATCCCGCGGCCGATCAAGGCCTCGTTCCGCGAGGGCCTGTCGGTGCTGGAGTACTTCATCTCCACCCACGGTCAGCGGAAGGGTCTGGCCGACACCGCCCTGCGTACCGCCGACTCGGGTTACCTGACCCGTCGTCTGGTGGACGTGGCGCAGGACGTCATCGTGCGCGAGATCGACTGCGGCACCGACCGCGCCGTCCCGCTGCACGTCGGCGAGCGCGACGCGTCGGGCAACCTGGTCAAGGCCGAGAACGCCGAGTCCAACGTGCACGGCCGCATCCTGGCCGAGGACGTCGAGGTCGACGGCAAGGTCATCGCGGCGGCGGGTGTCGACATCAACGACAACCACGTCACCGCGCTGGTCCAGGCCGGCATCGAGACCGTCCGCACCCGCAGCGCGCTCGTCTGCGAGGCCAAGATCGGTGTCTGCGCGACCTGCTACGGCCGCTCGCTGGCCACCGGCAAGCTCGTGGACGTCGGCGAGGCGGTCGGCATCATCGCCGCCCAGTCGATCGGTGAGCCGGGCACGCAGCTGACCATGCGTACGTTCCACACCGGTGGTGTGGCCGGCGCCGACATCACCCACGGTCTGCCCCGTGTCACGGAGCTGTTCGAGGCGCGCATCCCCAAGGGTGTCGCCCCGATCTCCGAGGCCGAGGGCCGGGCTCGCATCGACGAGACCGACAAGACCAGGAAGATCGTCATCACTCCGGACGACGGCTCGGAGGAGATCGCCTACCCGGTGTCGATGCGCTCGCGCCTGCTCGTGCAGGACGGTCAGCGGGTCACGGTCGGTCAGCAGCTCGTCGCCGGTGCGGTCAACCCCAACGAGGTGCTGCGCATCCTCGGCCCGCGGGCCGTGCAGCTGCACCTGGTGGCGGAGGTCCAGCAGGTCTACCGGTCGCAGGGTGTGTCCATCCACGACAAGCACATCGAGATCATCGTGCGGCAGATGCTCAAGCGCGTGAACGTGCTCGAGTCCGGTGACACCGACCTGCTGCCCGGCGAGCTCGTGGAGCGGCCGCGCTTCGAGCTGATGAACCGCGAGACGGTGGCGGAGGGCGGCTCGCCGGCCGCCGGCCGTCCGGTCCTCATGGGCATCACCAAGGCGTCGCTGGCCACCGAGTCGTGGCTGTCGGCGGCCTCCTTCCAGGAGACGACCAGGGTGCTGACGGACGCGGCGATCCACGCCAAGTCCGACTCGCTGCTGGGCCTGAAGGAGAACGTCATCATCGGTAAGCTCATCCCGGCCGGCACGGGCATGCCCCAGTACCGGAACATCCGGGTGGAGCCGACCGAGGAGGCCAAGGCGGCCATGTACACCGTGGGTGGCTACGACGGCTCCGCCGCCGACTACACCTTCGGGACCGGCAGCGGCGAGGCTGTTCCGCTGGAGGAGTACGACTTCGGTCAGTACAACCGGTGACGTTCTTCTAGTCGCCGGGTGACGCGCCCGGGCTCCCGATCACGGGGGCCCGGGCGCGCTGCTTTCCGTGCCCGTTTGGTGTGGCGGGCTCAAGATCATCTGGTACGGCGGGGCACGGTGGGCGCCACTCGCCGTACGGGGCTGATGGCCCTCCAGGAGACGGCCTCTGACCCTTCACCGGCTGACCGCCGCCACGGCGCCCGCTTGACCGTCTCCGTGGCTCTCACCCCACCCACCACACCGTCCGCGGTCGTGGGGGGTTATGTGGGTGAGGGGGTCAGGGGGATCACCTCGTTGGTGGTGGTGTCCGGGGTGGTGATCCAGTTGAGGGCGATGAAGATCTGGGCGATGTCGTCGCGGTGGAGGCGGATGCCGTCGCGGTCGACGATGACCCGGCCGTGCTCGTTCATGCGTTCCAGGTACGCCATCACCTCGGGGTCGGAGCAGGCCGTGCGGAGGGGGACGCCGGTGCGTTCCTGGTAGAGGCGGGCGTCCAGGCCCTCGGCGGTCGTCAGGGCCTGGGACAGGAAGTGGAGGGTGAGCTGTGGGGAGTGGGCCGGGGCGTTGACGTCGAAGGCCAGCGGGTTGGCGTTGTAGTGGGCCAGCTTGCCCTTCTCGTAGCTCAGGTAGCGGCGGCCGACCAGGGAGTTGGCGCCCGAGCCGAAGCCGATCCAGTCCATCCGGAGCTGGTAGTACGCCTCGTCCGACTGGCAGCGTGGGTGGCCGAAGTAGGACATGGCGTATTCGAGGAAGCCTGCCCCTTCCAGCAGCTCCCTGGCGATGCCGTACGCCTGGAGCTGGAGGTTGAGGTCCAGCTGGGCGCCCCGGTGGACCTGCTTGCGCAGCACCGTGCCGGGGCTGGCCCGGTAGGGGTAGATCGAGAAGTGGTTGATGGGCAGGGTCAGGGCCGTACGGACCGAGTCGGCGACCTCCTGGCCGGTCTGCCCGGGAAAGCCGACGATCAGGTCGATGTTGATGTTGGTGAAACCGGCCTCGTGGGCGTCCTGGACGGCGGTGAGGGCCTGGTCGGCGGCGTGGGCGCGGCCGAGGCGGCGCAGGCGCGCGTCGTCGAAGGACTGGACGCCGATGCTGATCCGGTTGAAGCCGAGCCCGCGCAGGAGGCGTAGTTTGTCCCGGTCGAGGGATTCCGGGCTGCCCTCGATCGTGGCCTCCCTGACCGTGCTCAGGTCGAACTCGGCGGACAGCGTGCGTACAGGGATTCGATCTCTTGGGGGCCGAGGATGCTGGCCGTGCCGCCGCCCCAGTAGACGATGTCGGGGTGGTAGTGCTCGCGCAGGGCGGGGGCCTGGACGCGGATCTGGGTCTTGATGGCCTCCAGGTACGCGACGCGGCCGGGGCTCTGCTCGCCGAGCCGCAGGTCGCGTACGGGGACCTGGACCACCCAGTCGCAGAAGTGGCACTTGGAGTTGCAGAAGGGGACGTTCGCGTAGATCAGCAGGGGCTTGGTCATGAGGAACCTCTCACGTGCATCTCTCTGACGCCGAAGATCTGGCTCTCGTAGAAGGAGCGCTTTTCGGGACGGAGCTCGGTGAAGCGGCTCAGCAGGCGCTCCAGCGCGATGCGGCCCTCCAGGCGGCCGAGCTGGGCGCCCAGACAGAAGTGCACGCCGTGGCCGAACGCGAGCTGGCCGGTGAGCTGCCGGTCCAGGTCGAAGCGTTCGGGGTCGGCGAAGTGGCGTTCGTCGTGGTTGGCGGACAGGAGCCAGGCCATGACGAACCTGTCGGCCGGGATGGTCTCGCCGGCCACCCGTACGTCCTGCGTCGTCACCCTGCCTGCCTGCATGAACGGCGAGCGCAGGCGCATGCTCTCCTCCAGCGCCTGGGGGATGAGCGACATGTCGGTCCTTATCCGGTGGGCGGCCTCGGGGGTGTCCGCGAGGCAGAGCACGGTGTTGCCGATCAGCACGGTGGTGGTGACGTGCCCGGCCAGGAGGAGCAGGCTCGCGGTGTTGACGACCTGCTCCGCGTCGAGCCGTTCGCCGTCGATCTCGGCGTGGACGAGGCGGGTGAGCAGGTCGTCCCTGGGACGGGTACGGCGGTCCGCGCAGTGCTCGCGCAGGTAGTCGTTCATCTCCGCCATGGCCGCCGCCACCCGCCCGGCCAGCGACGGGTCGGCGAAGTCGGGCACCTGGAGCGACATGAGCCGGTCCGACCAGGTGCGGAACAGGTCGCGGTCGGACGGCGGGACTCCGAGCAGCTCGGCGACGACGGTGACGGGCAGGGGATAGGCCAGGCTCTCGACCAGGTCGAAGTCGGGGCCGGGCAGCGCGTCGAGGAGCTCGTCGGTGATCGCGGTGATGCGTGGTTCGAGGGCCGCGACGGAGCCCGGGGTGAAGGCCGCGGTGATGAGCCGGCGCTGGTGGCGGTGTTCGGGCGGGTCGATCATCGTGATGCCGCCCTGGCCGAACGGCTGCCGTCCCATCAACCTGGTCCGGTCGGAGGAGAACCGCTCGTGGTCCGCCAGAACGGCGCGTACGTCGTCGTAGCGGAAGACGTGGTACATCCCATAGGAATCCCGCCAGACCGGATGCCTGTCGCGCATCTGGCGCAGCCAGGCGAACAGGGACGTCCCGCCGTCGGTGACCGAAGGCGGCCCCACGGGGGCGGTCATCGCGGCGCCCGCTTGACGCGTACCGGCAGGCTCTTGACGCCGAACATGGGGTCCTCGTAGTACGACAGCTCCGCTCCCGGGTCGATCTCGACCTGCTCGAACCGGTCGAACACCAGCTCCAGCGCCACCTTCCCCTCCACCCTCGCCAGCGGCGCGCCCAGGCAGAAGTGGATGCCGTGGCCGAAGGCGTACTGGCGGTTGGGCTGGCGGCCGGGGTCGAGCCGGTACGGGTCGGGGAACTGGCGCTCGTCGTAGTTCGCGGACAGCAGCCAGTTGATGACCATGGAACTGGCCGGGATCGGCGTGCCGTCGATCTCGACGTCGGCCGTGGGGAGCCTGGCGGCCTGGGTGAGCGGCGGGCGCAGCCTGAGCACCTCCTCGAAGGCCGGTGCGATCAGTTCCCGGTCGGCCCGTACGGCGCTCTCCACGCCGGGCTCGTCACGGAAGCACAGGAACGCGTTCCCCAGCGCCATGGTGCTGGTGATCTGCCCGGCGAGCAGCAGCAGGCAGGCGGAGTTGACGATCTCGGCGTCGGTGAGCCGGTCGCCGTCCACCTCGGCCGCGACCAGCCGGCTGACCAGATCGTCCTGCGGACGGGTGCGGCGCTCGCGTACGTGGGTGAGGACGTATTCCCCCATTTCGCGCATCGCCTGGCCGACCATCCGCCCGATCTCGATGTCCCGCGGGTCTTCGACGTGCAGCGCGACCAGTCGGTCGGCCCAGGTGCGGAACAGCTCGCGGTCGTGGATCGGGATACCGAGCAGCTCGGCGATCACCATCACGGGCAGCGGGTGCGCGATCTTCTCGACCAGGTCGAACTCGTCCTCGTCGATCTCGTCCAGCAGCGCCGTGGTGAGCTCGGCGATCCGCGGCACCATGTCCGACGACATTTTCGGGGTGAACGCCTGGCTGATGAGTTTGCGGAGCTTTCGGTGCTCCGGCGGGTCGGTGAGCATCAGGCTGCCCGCGCTGAACGGATCGCCGCCGGGCCGGAGCCGGTTGATGTCAGAGGAGAACGTCGCATAGTCCGACATGACCCGCTGTACGGCCGCATGCCGGAAAACGTGGAAGATGCCGAATGCGTCGCGCCAGACCGGTTGTTCGTCCCGCATCGTGCCGAGCCACTTGAGGAGGGTCTGGCCGCCGTCCTCGATACGCGGCCGGGAGTCGACCGGCATCGTCATCGTCGGGTCCGGCGGGACGTGTGTCTCGTTCACAATTGACTCCTCAGACGGAGGCGGCCAGGGGCTGGGGGATGAGTTTCGCCCGATATTTCGCCGCGGCGCCGTCGAAGATCTGGACGGTACGGCGGGCGGGATTGGTCAGTTCTGCGGCCGGGACCTGGTCGGCAGGTTCGAAAGAGCTCCTGATGAGACCGGCCAGGCTGTCGGCGTGGGCCGCAAGATCGGGTCGTGCGCCGGCGATCTCGGCGTGCAGGTGAAGTTTGATGAAACCGGAAAGCAGCGCGTCGAGCGCGAAACTGTGGGACGGATCCCACATTCCGCTCTCGTGGAGCATCCGGAGATAATCGCGAAATGGCGTGAACGTCGTGAACCGATAACACTGGAAGCCGAGCTGCGGATCGTCGCAGGCTCTTCCGATCGTTTCTTTGTCATAGGTGTAGAGCGCTCGGAAGAGTGGATACTTGAACACGAGCGTGAACAGCTCGCGAGAGAACTCCGAGAGTCGCGCGACGGCAGGACGAAGCACCGCTATTCGCGAAATGTCCTGGCAGACTCCGACAATTTCCTGAATGACGAGCGTTCTTATGAGATCGTCTTTCGTGTCCCAGCTGAGATAGATGGTGCCCTTGCCGATGTCCGCCCGGCGGGCGATCTCGTCCATCGTGGTTCGCTTGTAGCCGGATCGCAGGAGCAGGCTCCTGGTGACGTCCATCGTCCGGCGTACGCGATCGTCGCTGGTCCTGGCACCCGTGCTGCGCGTTGAGACAACGCTCATGGCTCGATGGCCCCTTCCCCGTAAGAGCTGGTGCGCATTAAGCCGGTATTCCCTACCGGCTAGAGGGATTTTGGTTTGAGATGTGCTCTGGGCCCGTCAGAGCTGGAGGTTTCGAAGATATTCGAAATGCCCCCATTTCAACAGTCAGGTTCCCCCTCCCTGACTGGCTGACCGATTTTCGATTTTAGTCAGACAGTTCGGATTCTTGACCGTGTTCCATATGTACACCTAGCGTCGGCGATGTCGCAAGGGTGTTCCTATACCAGGCGATGACCTCCGTGCGATGCACATCCGTGCGTTTGCCTGGAATGTCGATGGGGCGTTTACCCCCGGAAGGAGAGTCCGCATGGACCTCAGCGATCTGCCCATGGACGTCTTCGAACTCGCCGATGACGGTGTTGCGGTCGAGTCCCTTACTGCTGGTCACGGCATGACCGAAGTGGGAGCTTCGTGTAACTGCTTCTGCTACATCTGCTGCTCCTGCTCGAGCGCCTGACGCGGTACGCGGGCGCCGCTGTTGCGGCGCCCGCGCCTGTTGCCTTTTGGCGCCAATAAAGCGAATGGGGCTCATGTAATGACGGTTATTGAGCGGGAAAACGACGGCCCGCCGGTCGCTGTCCGCACATGCGGGGTCGCGGCCGCTGAGCTGGAATCCCTGCGTTGGGACGAGTCCTGTGCGCTGGTGACCCGGCTGCTCGCCGAGACCGCCCGGGTGGAGGCGGACGGGCGGCGGCTGGCCGTCGCGCTCGGTGACGTCATCGGCGAGCTCGGCGCGTCCGGGCCCCGGCCCGCGCTCGTGGGGCTGCGGCGGGCGCTGCACACCGGGCGACTTCCCGCCGGGCGGGAGTGGGGGCCCGAGGCCGGGGCGGCGTTGCCGTACGGGCTGAGGGGTGAGGTGGAGGAGTGGGTACGGCGTGCGCGCGAGTGCGCCGGGCTGCGCGCCCGCCTGCCCGAGGTCGTCGCCCGGGAGTCCCTGGAGAAGGAGGAACGGCTGCGCGCCGCCGCGGCCGAGCCCGCCTTCCGGAGGGGGCTGGCGCTGGCCGGTGGCGAGCTGGCGGCCGACCTGGAGAGATGGCTCGCGGACCCTGCCCGGCGTCCCAAGCCGCAGAAGCTGCTCAGGCTGGCCAAGTACCTGGTCAGGGCCGCCGTGAAGACCAGCCCGTACAGCACGTTCACCAGCACCGGTCGGGCCGTGTGGGGCGGTGCCGAGCGGCACCTGGAGGGCGTGGTGCCGGTGCTGGAGGTCGACGGTGTCCGGACGTTCTCGGACGACTGGGTCAGGGTGAATCCGTCGGTCGCCGTCGCGGGCGGGATGGCGGAGTTCATCGGGCCGCCTCCCGGGGAGGCGCTGGTGTCCATCGGGGTGACGGAGGCGGTGGCCGCGTGCCTGCGCGTCGCGGAGGGTGGGGAGTGGGTGCCGCGGGGCCGGATCGCCGAGGCTCTGGGGGCTGAGCCTTCCGCAGTCACGAAATTTCTGGACAAGCTGCTCACGGTCGGGCTCCTGGAGGCCCGCCCGGACGACGGCCCACCCCCGGACCTGCTGGACGGGATCCGGCGCACGGAACGCGCCACCGACCCGTCCACCTTCCGCCACGAACTCGCCCGACTGATCGCCGCCGCTCCCGGCGCCAATACGACCAGGAGCGCTGCCCCTGCCGAGCGCGCCACTTGGCGCGGTGGCGGTGCTGATGTCGTGGGCCGTGATCGTGGTGACGGTGGTGTGGGGCGGCCGGTTGTGCATGAGGTCGCGGTGTGCGTTGAGCCCGTGGCGAGGCTTGATCCGGCGCGATGGCGTGGCGGGCTTGCCGATCTCGACGTCGTACGCCGCTGGCTGGCCGTTTTCGACGCCAAGCACCCCATGCGCCTGGCGGTCGCCGACTACCTCACCACCCGCTACGGCCCCGACCCGGCCGTCCCCTTCCTCACGCTCCACCGCCACATCCAGCGCGAGCTGGCCGGCACCGGCGAGGCAGGCCGGGAACTGCGCGCGTTCCTCGGCTCGTCGGCCGCCTGGACCCAGCCACTGGCCACCTCCGCCCTGCCCAGGATCCGGGAGCTGGAGCGCCTCAGGGCCGAGGCGAGAAGCCTGGCACTGGACGCGGAGGACCCCGACGGCACCTGCCGCGTCACCCCCGAACGGCTGGCCGCGCAGCTGGAGTCGTGGCCGTCCTGGATCGCGATCCCCGCCTCCTCGGCCTGCTACGTACAGTCGGTGGCCGACACCCTGGTGCTCAACGTCGTCCACGGCGGGCACGGCCGAGCCCTGCGCAGGCTCGACCACCTCGTCGAACGCGCCGGCGGCCACTCCGAGCCGCCCCGGCTCCAGGACCCGGACGGCGCGGTCTACGCCGAGTTCTCCGGCGACCTGGGCTCCACGCTCAACGCGCGCCCGCCGAGCACCCGATACGAGATCGACTACCCCCACTCGCCCGGCACGCGCCCGCCCGACCTGCGGCTGCCGCTCACGGACCTGCACGTGACGCTCTGCCCGGACAGCGGCCTGCCCGAGCTGCGTTCCAAGCGGCTCGGCCGCCGGGTCGTGCCGTTGCATCTCGGGATGGCCGCCGAGTTCCGGCTGCCGCCGGCCGCGCGGTTCATCGAACGGGTCTTCGGCCCCGGCTACCTGCTCCATCCCAGCTCGCCACCGCTGGTGCGGATGGGCCGGGTCCCGTCGGAGGTCACCCGATACCCGCGCGTCGAGGCCGGGCGAGTGGTGGTGCAGCGGCGTCGCTGGCTGGCGCCGGGGGCCACGCTGCCGGTGCGCGCGAAGGGCGAGGGCGACGCGGCGTACCTCACGCGGCTGATCGCCTGGGCGGACAAGTACGGCGTACCGCACCGATCGTTCGTCCGCGCCTGGCCGGAGCAGACGGGCGACAAAGGGCAGGACAAGGCGCGCAAACCGCTCTTCCTGGACCTGGCGAACCTGTTCCTGGTCAAGAACTTCGAGCGGCAGATACGCGGCTGCGCGTTCGCGCTCTTCGAGGAGGCGCTGCCCGACCCGGGGCCGGAGCGGGTGACCGAATATCTGATCGAGGTGGGAGGCCGATGAGCTGGGTCAGTGTGCACGTCTTCTCGCAGGGGCCGCTCGACGACATGATCAGCGGCCTGGCCGGGCCGCTCCTCGGCGACGACGGCTTCTTCCTGCGCTACTGGGAGGGCGGCCCGCATCTGCGGATCAGGGTCAGGTCCCACCCGGCGGAGCACGTCGTCGAGCGGGCCGAGGCGTATCTGCGCGAGCGCCCGTCAGAGGCGGTGATCGACCCGGAGGAGTACGCCAGGCTCGCCGCGACCCTCGCCGCCCGCGAAGGCGTCCCCGGCTACGCGCGCCGCCTCTATCCGAACGACTCCGCCCACCTCATCCCGTACCGGCCGGAACACGACCGCTACGGCACGGGCCGCTCGCTCGACGCCGTGGAGCGGCACTTCCACGACTCCAGCGTGATCGCACTCCAGCTGATCGAGGCAGGACTCGGGCACGAGAGGCGGAGCGTGGCGTGGCTGACCATGCTGCTGGTCGCCTGGCAGGTCGCGGGGGAGGGCAGGATGTTCGGCCCACCGGGCGAGGTGGCGCCAGGCGGACTGCTCGGCCCACCCGGCGATGCCGGGTTTCATGTCGTCCGCGAGCGGCTGGTGGCGCTGGTCGAGCATGCCAGGGCGGTGACGCAGGAGCCTCCGCAGAGTGAGCCCCGTGGCGTGGTGGCCGCCTGGTACGCCTCGATCGCGCGGCTGGCGGAGGAACTGGCGGCGGCGGGGTTCGACGCGGCGCGGGCGGGGGCGACCGTGGATCTGGCCGCGCATCTGCTGGCCAACAGGCTGGGGATCCGGGTGCAGGAGGAGGCCCGGCTGCGTCACCTGGCGTCCCGGGCCGCGCGGGAGTCGGAGGTGAGGGCCGGATGACCTGGACGCGGCTGCGGGTGGACTATCACGACGGCCCGATGGACGACCTCATCCTGGACGCGATCCGCCCGGCCTGGCATGAGATACGGGGATATTTCCTGCGCCACTGGGTGCGCGGCCCGCACCTGCGGATCTTCGTGGACGGCGACGCCACGGAGATCGCCCGGGCGGTCGAGCGCCATCTGGCCGCCGACCCGTCCGCCGGCACCACCGACCCGCAGGCGCTGCTCCCCCTGCACGAGCGCCTGGCCGAGCTGGAAGGTGAACAAGGGCCGCTGCTGCCATGGGCGCCCGACAACACCGTCGCCGCCGAACCCCCAGGGCTCGACACCGAGCTCGACCAGTTCCTCGCGGACTTCTACGCCGACACCACCGAGGCCGCGTTCGACGCCCTCGACCGGGTCAGAGCCGGCACTCCGCTGCCGGGCATCGCCTTCGACCTGGTGGTCGCCACCGCGCACGACCTGTCGGAGGGCGGCCTGCCCGCCGCCAGGACCTCGCTGCGCTCGCACGCCGAGGCGTACCTGTCGCGCCTGCCGGGAGGCGTCCGCGCCCAATGGCAGGCCCACTACGAACGCAACAGGGAGCCGCTCACCGCCAGGATCAAGGCCCTGACCGGCGCCGCAGAGCCCGGCGCGTGGCTGCGTACGATCCGGAACACCCACGACCGGGGCCGGACCCTCATCGACGAGGGACGCCTGAGCCTCGGCTACGCCACCGGCGGCCCCGCCACGCGGCCCCCGCTCGCCGAGGTCTCCCCCTTCCACCGGCACCTGGAGACCGACGAACGCTGGCTCGCCCTGAAGGACACCCCCGCCTTCGCCGCCTACCGCCTGGCCCTGAACTGCGCGTACCTCCACCTCACCAGGCTCGGCCTCACGCCCGACCAGCGCTTCCTGATCTGCCACCTCGCCGCGAGCGCCGCCGACGACGTCTACCGGGCCGCGGCCTCATGACCGGGGAACGGTACGAGCTGCGCGCCGGAGTGCACCTGGCCCGGCTGGACGCGGGGGTCCGCCTGTTCGCCTGGCCGCACGCCGAGACCCTCGGCGAACTCACGCGGGATGAGCTCGACCTGCTCCGCGACCTGGCCGCCGGACCCCGCACGGCCGGGGGACCGCTCGTCGAACGGTTGCGCGGCGGAGGTTGGCTCAAGATCACGATCACCCGGGACGGCTCGCCGCTCTACACACTGGACCCGCTGCGCCCGCCGCCGCCACGGCCGGCGGTGCCGGAGCGGCCGGTTCTGTCCAGGTTCGCCACGCTGCGGCGCGAAGGGGAGGCGCTGGTCGTCGGCTCCCCGCTCGCCTGGTGCGACCTGTACGTCCATGACCCCGGCCTGGTCGGCGACGTGGTCCGGCCCGGCGGCGAGGTCCTGGCCGACCTGGCGTGGGCCGGGCTGGCCGTGCCCGAGGGGGCCGAGGAGCGGGAGCTGCGGTTCCGGCAGTGGGCGCCGCACGAGCTGGAGTTCCACGATCGGAGCCGGGTGGGTCACCGCGGCTACCTGGGGGACGGGTTCGGTGGGACGTTCTGGGCCCGCGGCCGGTTCGACCCGCTGCCCGCACGGCCCCGGCCCTACCCCGGCCGGGCGATCGAGCTGCCCACGCCCGACCTGGACGAGCTGCGGCTCAAGGACCCCTCGCTCACGGACGTCCTGGAGGGCCGCAGGTCCGTACGCGAGCACGACGACGCGCGCCCGATCACCCTCGACCTGCTCGGCGAGCTGCTGTACCGCACGGCCAGGGTGCGGGAGTGCTGGACGGCCGACGGCGTCGAGTACACCCGCAAGCCGTACCCCTCCGGAGGGTCCGTCTACGAGCTGGAGATCTACCCCGTCGTCAGGAACGTGGCCGGGCTCGAACCCGGCATGTACCACTACGACGGGCACGACCACGTGCTCAGACCGGTACGCGAGGCCGGCCATCCCGCCGTACGCCGGCTGCTGACCGTCGCCGGGCACGGCGCCGCCACCGGCCGCCGACCCCAGGTCCTGCTCGCGGTCTCCAGCCGCGCCGGCCGGCTGCTGTGGAAGTACGAAGGCATGGGGTACGCGCTGACGCTCAAACACGTGGGCGTGCTCTACCAGACGATCTACTGCGTGGCCACGGCGATGGGCCTGGCGGCCTGCGGGCTCGGCAGCGGCGACTCGGCCGCGTTCGCCGAGGCGACCGGGCGGGACCCGCTGGAGGAGTGCGCGGTCGGCGAATTCATGATCGGAACCGCGGAGGCACCACGTTGAACGACTTCAAACCCAGACTGCCCGCCGACGTACGCTTCGCGCCCACCTCCGGCGGTGTCGCCTTCCTCACCCGCGAAGGCGTCGTGCGGATGAACGGGGCCTCCGTCCACCTGTGGGTGGAGCGGCTGGCCGTGCACCTCGACGGGAGCAGGACCGTGGCCGAGCTGACCGCGGAGCTGCCCGACGAGCGGCGGGCGTTCGTGACGAGCCTGCTGACCACGCTGCGCGAGCGCGGGCTGGTGGAGGACGCGGGGGAGCGCGGGGTGCTGCCCGTGGCGGCCGGCGCCACGTGTTCGCTGCTGGCCGACGCGGACCGGTTCGGCGAGCTGGCGCCCGCCCTGGCCGACGCCATGCGCAGGCTGGGGCTGGAGGTGCTGAGGGAGCCGTCGGGCGGGGCGCTCGTGCACGTCGCGGCGGCCGACGCGGACGGGCTGGCCGCCGCCGTGCGCCTCGACCGGCTGAGCGCCGAGCGCGGGCTGCCCATCGCGCACGTGCTGCTGCGCGAGGGCGAGGCGTGGTGGAGCGAGAGCGGCGTCGTCGGGCGCGACGTCCCGCCGTGGGCGGCCGGGTGGCGGCGGCTGGCGGCCATGGAGGCCGTCCCGCGTACCGCCGGGCACGTCTCCGTGTCGCCCGTCGCCGCTGCCGTGGTCGCCGGGCAGGTGGTGGCGGATCTGGGGCGCTGCCTGTCCGGAACGCCCCGCGTGTCCGGCGGTCCGCGTCTGCACGTGGTGGACCTGGACGGGTTCGGGACGCGTACGCACTCCTTCCTGCCGCACCTGTCGGCGCTGCCGCCCGGCACGGGGGTGAGCTCGGGGCCGCTCGGCGAGGAGGAGTTCTCGCGGCGGGCGGCCAGGTTGATGGACTCGCGGACGGGGGTGTTCGCCGAGATCGAGGAGGGGGAGTACGGGCAGCTCCCGCTGCACGTGTCGGTGACCACGGTGGCCGATCCGATGGGGACCCTCGGAGGGTCGCGGGCGCGGGTGATCGGCGTGGGGGCGGACTTCGCCGCCGCGCGATACCGGGCGGCGCTGAAGGCGATCACCGTGCACGGGCTGCTCGCCCTCGACCCCCGCCGCCTGGTCACGGCCGACGGGACACCACTGACCGGCGCGGGGGAACCCGTCGGCGGCTTCCCGGCCGATCCCGGCGCGGGTGACGGCCTCCTGGCAGACCCGCTGGTGGACGACGTCGCGGCGGGACGGGTTGAGGCATTCGTGCGCGGCTGTGACCTCGTCGAGGGCGGTGAGGTGCTGTTGCCCGCCCGCACGGTGTTCCTGGACCCGCACGCCACCGGGGCCGCCGCGGGTTACTCGGCCGAGGAGGCGCTGGTCGCGGGGCTGCTGGACCACTGCGCGGCGCTGGCCGTGTTCGGTGGGTCGCTGCCGGCCGTGGACGTGGGCGGCGCGCGGGCGGCCGACGACGAGACCGCGCGTTCGGCGGCGCTGCTGGACGCGATCGGGCTCTCGAACGCGCCGGTGACCACTGGGCCAGCCGGTCGGTGGCGCCGTGCGGG
>NZ_JBSFTC010000248.1:0-16837 GCF_053590415.1 Nonomuraea sp. NPDC003201 | reverse complement strand
ACGCTCAGCCCGTTCAGGTACGGCTGCGGCCGGCCCACCTCGTGCCCCGTGAACGCCTCGTACGCGTCCACGTACTCCACGCTCCCCGGCACGCCGAACGCCGCGATCGTCCGGTCGAAGTCGGACACCACCGAGGCCACCGTGTCGTTGAGCCGGCGCGTCATCCCGTTCAGCCAGGTCTGGTCCTCGGCGCTCATGTTGTCGACGGTCGCCACGGGGTCCTTGGGGAAGGGCCGGGGGTAGCCGAGGACGATGATGCGGGCGTTCGGCGCCCGCGTCCGCACCTCGCGCAGCACCTTGGTCAGGCTGGGGCGCAACTCGTCGATGCGGCGGGCGACGGCGGCGTCCTGCTCCACGCACGCCGACGACCACGGCAGCTTGACGATGCAGCCCGTGAGCACCTTCGTGAACCCGGCGTCGTTGCCGCCGATGCTCAGCGTCACCAGGCTGGCGTTCGGGCCGACCCGGGTGATCTGGGGCTTCTGGCCGTACTGGCCCGACAGGATCTGGGTGGTGGTGGCGCCGCTGCAGGCGTAGAAGGCGGTGCCGCCCCCGAAGCGGTAGGTCTGCGCCACCAGCGGCACGTACGAGCCCGTCGCCCGGTGGCAGCGGTCGGCGCCGTCGTTGATCGGCTCGTGGTCCAGGTCCCAGACGCCCTCGCCGGAGGAGTAGGAGTCGCCCAGCGCGACGTACATGCCGCCCTGCGCCACCTGCACGGGCGTCAGGCGGGTCGCCTGCGGCAGCCTCCCGTTCGGCTCCTGATCGGCCGGGCAGCCCGCGCCGAGCACGGCGCAGGCCAGCCTCGGTAAGACGCCCAGGGGCGCGCATGCCACGGCAAGCGCGGCGCCGACGGCGGCGGCCGCCACGGTCTGGACTATCGCCCGCTTTGTCCACCTCGGCGTCTGTCGTGTCGCCTCGTCCAGTGCGGCCTCCCCCGTGTGCGGCGGCTCTGTGCCAGCACATCGAGAGTACTCAGTCAGGGGCGGCCGCCGTTGACGGTCCGGCGGCGGCTGACCACCCGCCAGCCGAGGGCGATGGCCGCGGCCAGCGCCGGGATGAGGAAGAACGCCACCCGCTGGTCGGGGTCGGCGAAGGGCATCAGCAGGATGACGAGCACCAGGAACGCCAGCGTGAACCAGTTCGTGTACGGCGCGCCGGGCATCGGGAACACCGACAGGTGGCCCGACCGGCGCAGCCGCATCTGGCACCAGACGAGCACGCCCCAGGTCGTGATCACGCCGAGGGAGGCGACGGCGGTGGCGATGTTGAAGGCGCGCTCGGGCAGGAAGTAGAACAGCGCCACCCCGGCCAGGAACATGGCCGCCGTGAACAGGATGCCGCCCATCGGGACGAACCTGGAGCTGAGCGTGCCCGTGAACCCGGGCGCCTCCTGCTTCATGGCCATCGAGCGCAGGATGCGGCCCGTGGCGTACAGGCCGGAGTTGCAGGACGAGAGCGCGGCGGTGATCACCACGAGGTTCATCGCGTCGGCGGCCCACGGGACGCCGAGCCCCGCGAAGACCGTCACGAACGGCGAGGTGTCCGCGCGATACGCGGTCCACGGCAGGACCATCGCCAGCAGCGCCACCGAGCCCACGTAGAAGATCGCGATGCGCCACACCACGCCGTTGATCGCCTTCGGCATGACCTGGTGCGGCCTGGCCGTCTCACCCGCCGTGATGCCGACCAGCTCGATCGACGCGTACGCGAACACCACCGACTGCAGGCTCATCAGCACCATCGGGAAGCCCTTGGGGAAGAAGCCGCCGTGGGAGACGAGGTTGTGCGGGGTCGCCTGGCCGACCGCGAAGACCACCAGGACCAGGCCGACCACCAGGAAGATCGTGATCGCCAGCACCTTCAGCATGGCGAACCAGAACTCCAGCTCGCCGAACAGCCGGACCGACACCAGGTTGACCGACAGCACGAAGCCCAGGGCGATGAGCGCGGTCAGCCACTGCGGGAACGCCGGAGCCCAGTAATGGATGTAGGCGGCGATGGCGGTCAGCTCGGCGATGCCGGTGAACGCCCAGTTGATCCAGTACATCCAGCCGCTGGCGAACGCCGCCCACGGGCCGATGAACTCGCCCGCGTACTCGACGAACGACCCCGCCACCGGGCGGTAGAGCACGAGCTCGCCGAGCGCCCGCATGACGAAGAACGCGGCCGCCCCGGCGGTGGCGTACGAGATCACCAGGGCGGGCCCGGCGGCGGCCAGCCGGCCGCCCGAACCGAGGAACAGGCCGACCCCGATCGCCCCGCCGATCGCGATCATCTGGACCTGGCGGTTGCCGAGCGCGTGCCGGTAGCCTTCGTCCGTCTGCGTGCGCACCGAGTGTCTCCTCAACTACGTACAGTGAACACGACGATATCGGTGCCGCCGGCCACGGGGGTCCCGGCGCGCCGGTCCGGCCGGGGGGCCGGGCGCGGGCATCAGGATGCCGGTCCGGCGGAGCGCACGACCCCACTTGAGAGGGGCCGGGATCCGTCTGGGGGCGTGACGGCGGCTGTCGTGGTCTCCGGTGGGGGTGCGATCCGCTTGGGGGCGTGACGGCGGTCGTAGCGGTCTCCGGGAGGGGCCGGGATCCGCCTGGGGTGTGATGGTGGCCGTCCGCGGCCCGGGCCCGTGCGTGATGCGGTGCGGGGATCAGGAGGGTGGGGGGTCCTTGAGGTGGAGCGCGAGGCGGGTGCGGTCGCGGAGGGCGTATTTGCGGAGGAGGCTGGAGACGTGGTTCTTCACCGTGCCCTCGGTGATGCGCAGCCGGGCCGCGATCTCGCGGTTGGAGGCCCCCGCGGCGATCAGCGCGGCCACCTGCGCCTCCCGGGCCGACAACCGGTCCCGCGGCGCGGCCGGCGGGGGCGGGGCGGGCGGGGTGCGCCGGAGCTCGGCGACCAGGCGGGCGGCCACCGGTGCGGCCAGCACCGTCTCCCCGCGGCCGGCGCGGCGGACGGAGTCGATCAGCTCCTCCGGCGTGCAGTCCTTGAGCAGGTAGCCGACGGCGCCGCCGCGCAGCGCGCCGAAGATGTAGTCGTCCTCGTCGAACGTGCTGAGCACGATCGCGGCCACCCCTGGGTGCCGGGCCGACAGGCGGGAGATGAGCTCGACGCCGTCCATCCTGGGCATCCTGGCGTCCACCAGCGCCACGTCCGGGCGGCACTCGGCGGCCACCAGCAGCGCCTCCTCGCCGTCGGCGGCCTCGCCCGCCACCTCGATGCCGTCCTCGATCTCCAGCATCTTGCGCAGGCCCTGCCGCATCAGCTCCTGGTCGTCGACCAGCAGCACCCTGATCGCCCTCACGCCGCCACCTTCACAGGGACGGGCAGCTCCGCCCGCGCCTCCAGCACCCTGATCGCCCTCACGTCGCCACCTTCGCCCGGACGGGCAGCTCCGCCCGCACCTCGAAGCCGCCGCCCGGCCGGTCGCCCGCGACCAGGGTGCCGCCCACGGCGCGGGCGCGCTCGGCGAGCGAGCTCAGGCCGAACCCGCCACGTCCCTCGCGGTCGCGGCCCTTGCCGTCGTCGGCGACCGCCAGGACGACGGCCTCGCCGGAGAAGGTGAGCGTGCCGTCGACGTGGCGGGCCCCGGCGTGCCGGACGGCGTTGGTGAGCCCTTCCTGCAGCACGCGGTAGAGCACCAGCTCCACGTCGGGCTCCAGGGGCACCTCGCCGCCCACCACCTCGAAGGACACCGCCAGCCCCGTGCCGTCGAACGACGCCGCCAGCCGCTCCAGCGCCGCGCTGCCGACGCGGCCCTCGAGCGCGAGCGGGCGCAGCGCGCGAACCCACCGGCGGGCGTCGGCCAGCGCCTCCACGGTCAGCTCCTTCGCCTGGCGCACCTCGTCCCAGGCGGCGTCGGGTCGGCGCGAGCGGAACCGCTCGGCGTTCTCCAGGCTCAGCTTGATCACCGTCAGGTGGTGGCCGATGGAGTCGTGCATCTCGGCACCCATCCGCGCCCGCTCCTGGGCGACCGTCAGCTCCCGGACCCGGGCCAGCAGCCGCCGCGCCTCCTCCCGCCTGTGCCGCGCCTCCAGCACGGCCGACGTCATGCCCAGCACGAACGTGGCGAAGACGACGATGGGCACGGTCTGCGCGGTGGCGTCGGCCAGGTCGCGGCCGAACACCGTCAGGACCGTGACGAACAGCGCGCCCGCCACACAGCCGACGATGACGGTCGCGGCCCGCATGCCGTGGACGAACGCCACGTTGGCGATCGCCAGGAGCGTCAGCAGCTGGTGGATCTCGGCCGAGCCGGTGAATCCCAGCGCGAACGTCGCCAGCAGGAACGCCACCGGCAGGGGCCGCCGCCACCCTTCGCAGCGCCGCCAGGGCAGCACCAGCCAGAGCACGGCCACGAGCGCCAGGTTGACGCCGAAGGGCACGGCCCATGGCGGCGTCGAGGGCTCGGCCGCGTACGCGACGACCCCGGTGGCGACGAGCACCACCCAGAACACGACGGTGAACAGGACGGGCCGGTCGGGGACGCGCAGCCGGGCCAGAGGACGCCGCATGGCTTCGACCATAGTTTCCCGCGACCGCGTTGTGATCCTCCTTGAGGACCCATGACGAAGGTCATGGCGGGTTCAGACCGCGGGCCGATGTGCGGCGGCGCAGGGCTTCCTAGCGTGACGATCCATGAAAGCCACTCATCCTGTCTGGGCCGTGCTGATCACCGTCGCCGCGATGTTCGCGATGGTGTTCGGCGGCTCCCTGCCCGCCACGCTGCTCTTCGACCCGGGCGACCTCCTCTATCGGCCGGTGGGCGTGGTCGGGATCACGCTGGCCTCGTTCGCGCTCGTCTACCTGATCCGTCGCTTCCTCGGCCGCCAGTCGTGGCGGGGCGTCGGGCTCACGAGGACCTGGCGGGCCGTGCCGCAGCTGCTGGCGGGTGTCCTGGCGGGCGCGGTCGCGGTGATCGCCTCCAGCGCGCTGTCGGTGGCGCTCGGCGTGGCCACCTGGGTGCCGTGGGACGTGCTGCGCCCCCAGCTGCCTTACGTGCCGCTCTACATCGCCATCGCCCTGCTCGGCCAGGCGTTCCCCGAGGAGCTGCTGTGGCGGGGCCATCTGTTCGACACGCTGTCGGGCAGGCTGTCCCCGAGGGCCGTGCTGATCGTGGTGTCCGTGACCTTCGGCGCGCTGCACATCCTCTCCAACAGCCCGGCGGACACGACCGCCGAACGCCTGCTCTACGTCCTCCAGGCCATCGGCCTCGGCTTCGCCTGCGCGGCGGCGCGGGCGCGCACCGGAGCGGTGTGGATGGCGGTCGGCGTGCACACCGGCTTCCACACCGGCAACATCGTGCTCCCGACCCAGGACATCCAGTACGGCGTCCAGCTCGTCATCCTGGCCGCCACGCTCACCGTCACCGGCCTGCTCATCCTGGCCAGACGGAGGGATGGCCACACCGCGCCACCGGAACGGGGGCTGGTGCGGGAGAGCTCCTGAGCGGTGGTGATCCGACGAGCGGTCGCGGCCGGGGTGGGCAACCCTCGCCGTCGTCGGGCCGCGGCCCGTGGGGGAGGATCCAAGGGTGAGCGAACTGCACTACTCGACCGCGACCGAGCTGGCGCACCTGATCAGGACCAGGCAGGTGAGCGCCGTCGAGGTCGTCCAAGCCCACCTCGACCGCATCGAGCAGGTCAACCCGCGCGTCAACGCCATCGTGACCCTGGTCGCCGAGCAGGCGCTCGACGCGGCCAAGGCGGCCGACGCGCGGGAGCCGGCCGGTCCGCTGCACGGCCTGCCCGTCGCGCACAAGGACCTCGTCGACACGGCCGGCATCCGCACCACGTACGGATCGCCGCTCTTCGCCGGCAACGTCCCGGCCCAGGACGACCTGATCGTCCGGCGGCTGCGCGCCGCCGGGGCCATCACCATGGGCAAGACCAACACACCGGAGTTCGGCACCGGCTCCCACACCGTCAACGAGGTGTTTGGCGCCACCAGAAACCCCTACGACCTGTCCAAGTCCGCCGGCGGCAGCAGCGGGGGCGCCGCCGCGGCCCTGGCCACCGGCATGGTCCCGCTGGCCGACGGGTCCGACATGGGCGGCTCGCTGCGCAACCCGGCCTCCTTCTGCAACGTCGTCGGCCTGCGCCCCACCCCGGGCCGCGTCCCCGGCCCGTCCGACACCAACGCCTGGTACACGCTGTCCGTGCAGGGGCCGATGGCCAGGACGGTCGAGGACGTGACGCTGATGTTCGGGGCGATCGCCGGGTTCGATCGGCGCTCCCCGTACTCGATCAAGGAGGTCTTCGCCCCCGAGCCGGAGGAGGGCGTGCGGGGGCTGCGCGTGGCGTGGAGCCCGGACCTGGGCGGCCTGCCGGTCGACCCGAGGACGGCGGAGGTCACCGCGACGGCGCCGCCGGTGTTCGAGCGGCTGGGGGCCCTGGTCGAGCAGGTCGAGCTGGACCTGTCGGAGGCCGAGGACGCGTTCCGGACCTACCGGGCGTGGAACTACGCGCTGTCCTTCGGCGACGTGACCGGGCTCGGCCCCAACACCGCGTGGAACGTCGAGCAGGGCCGCAAGGTCACCGGCGCCGACCTGGCCCGGGCCGAGCGGGGCCGCAGCCGCCTCTACCAGCGGATGGCCGCGTTCTTCGACACCTACGACGTGCTGATCGCGCCCGTCAGCCAGGTGCCGCCGTTCCCGGTCGAGCAGCCCCACGTCAGCGAGGTCAACGGGGAGCCGATGCCCGACTACCTCGCCTGGATGCGCTCCGCGTACTGGATCAGCGTGCTGCACGCGCCGGCCGCGTCCGTGCCGGCCGGGTTCACGGCGGACGGGCTTCCGGTGGGGGTGCAGATCGTGGGCCGGCCGTTCGAGGACGCCAGGGTCCTGCGCGTGGCCCGCGCGTTCGAGCAGGCCACCCGCCACGGCGAGCGCCGCCCGCCGCTGTAGCCGCCGCGCGGGTGGCGTAGAAGGGCTCGGGGGGTCGTCGCAAGGGCGGCTCAGAGGGGTTCGGGCGGGTCGCCGTACGGGCGGGTCAGAAGGGTTCGGGTGGCTTAGAGGGGTTCGGGCGGGTCGCCGTACGGGTGGCGCAGCGGCGACTCGCGGTACCCGTGCATGCCCTCCAGGAACCCGAACAGCCCCACCGCCAGCAGCGGCCAGGACACCAGCACGCCGGAGGCCGTCAGCTTCAGCGCGCCCGGGACGACCTTCACCCCGGGAGTGGCGGCGGCCTCGATGACGACCGCCCCGATCGTGAACGTGGACCCGACCCACAGCGTCAGCATCGCCCCCAGGACGCCGCCGGCGCAGAGCCCGAGCAGCACCGGCAGCATCCACCGCCGCGCCGCGAACCACGCGACCCCGCCGCACAGCAGCCCCAGCCCGCCGGTGATCACCGCGAACCACCCGTCGGCCGCGATCAGCGCCTGCGTGGACGGGTCGGCCAGCACCGTCCCCTGATCGGTGACCTGGTACGGCGCCCGTGGCGTGATCCCTGACCAGACCAGCCCGGCAGCCGCTCCGAGAGTGGCGAGTGCGAGGACAGTTACCGCGAAAGCGCGCACTTCCCTCGTCACGCCACTCCCCCTTACATGTGTGTCCGAATCAGCTCGATGGTATCCCCCGGCTAGGCTCGCTTCGTGATTGCAGAAGAGGTCTGGTTGATAGAACCCTCCGGCCCGCTCCGGGGGGACGTCGAGGTACGCGGCTCCAAGAACGGAGTCTCCAAGCACATGGTCGCCGCCATGCTGGGCGGCGGGGAGAGCAGCATCCACAACGCCCCGGAGGTGGGCGAGGTGGAGATCACCGCCGCCATGCTGCGGGCGCTGGGCATCCATGTCGAGATCTCCCGCACGGAGATCAGGATCGCGCGGGGACAGGCCATCGAGCCGAGGGTGCCGGACGCGTTCACCGGCCTGAACCGCATCCCCATCCTCATGCTCGGCCCGCTCCTGCACCTGGCGGGGGAGGCGTTCGTCCCGCTGGTGGGCGGCGACCCGATCGGGCGGCGGCCGGTCAACTTCCACGTGGAGGCCCTGCGCGCGATGGGCGCCGAGGTGGAGGTGGGCGACACCGGCATCTTCGCCAAGGCCGGCCGGCTCCACGGCACCCGGATCGAGCTGCCGTACCCGAGCGTCGGCGCCACGGAGACGGTGCTGATGTCGGCGGTTCTGGCCGAGGGCAAGACGGTGCTGAAGAACGCCGCGATGGAGCCCGAGGTGGTGGAGCTGGCGCTGTTCCTGCAGCGGATGGGGGCCAGGATCGAGCTCTCCCCCGACCGCAGGATCGTCATCGAGGGCGTCGAACGGCTGCGCGGCGCCTCCACCTGGCTGACCGGCGACCGCATCGAGGCGTTCTCGTACCTGGCGGCCGGCCTGGTCACCGGGGGAGAGGTGCGGGTGCACGGCTGCCCGCAGGACCGCCTGGTCACCGCGATCACCACGCTGGCCAGGATGGGCGCCCGGTTCGACATCAACGACGAGTACCTGTGCGCCACCGCGCCGCCCGAGGGGCTGCGCTCGGCGGCCGTGCAGACCGACACCCACCCCGGGTTCATGACGGACTGGCAGACGCCGCTCATGGTGCTGTTCACGCAGAGCCAGGGCATGTCGGTGCTGCACGAGACGGTCTTCGAGAACCGCCTGGTGTACGTGCCCGCGCTGCAGAAGATGGGCTGCGAGATCGAGGTGTTCGACCAGTGCCTGGGCGGGCCGGCCTGCCGGTACCACGACACCAACGCCAGGCACTCGGCCGTCGTGCGCGGCGTGTCCAAGCTCAAGGGCGCCGACGTGACGCTGCCCGACATCCGGGCGGGGTTCTCGGCCGTGCTGGCGGCCGCCGTCGCCGACGGCCCGTCCACGCTGCGCGGAGTGCACCACATCGAACGCGGTTACCACCGGCCGTTCGAACAGTTCGCCTCGCTCGGTCTGCACATCCGCAGGCAACGGTAAACAGGTGACAAGCGGGCGTTTGGCGCGGATCCGGACGTCGCAGATCATGTGACGTGACCGTACTCAGATCCGTCGGCGCGCTCGGGCTGGCGGGGGCGCTCGGAGGGGTGCTGACCGCGGCACTGGCCGCGCCCGTGGTGAGCGGGGGCGGCATCGCCGCCAAGAACGTCGCGAGCACCTTCGTCGACCTGCCGCCCGCCCCGCGTGAAGAGCCCCTGGACCAGGTGACCAGACTGCTGGACAAGGACGGCAGGACGTTCGCCCAGTTCTACGAGGCCAACCGGACGGCCGTGCAGCTGAGCGCCGTCGCCCCGGTGATGCGCAAGGCGATCGTGGCCATCGAGGACGCCCGCTTCTACGAGCACGGCGGCCTCGACATCCGGGGCACGTTCCGGGCGCTGCTCACCAACACGCAGGCCGGCGGCATCAAGCAGGGCGGCTCGTCCCTGACGCAGCAGCTCGTCAAGAACATCCTGATCGAGGCCGCCCGGACCGAGGCCGAGCGCGACCGCGCCCGCGCCCCGAACCTGGCCCGCAAGATCACCGAGCTGCGGCTCGCGCTGGCGCTGGAGAAGAAGTACCGCAAGGACGAGATCCTGGAGCGCTACCTCAACATCGCCTACTTCGGCGCCGGAGCCCACGGCGTGGAGGCGGCGGCCAGGCGCTTCTTCTCCACGTCGGCCTCCCGGCTGACCCTGGGCCAGGCGGCCACGCTGGCCGGCGCGGTGCGCATGCCGTACTCGACCGACCCCTCGCTCGGCCGGGACCATCGCGAGCGCCTGAAGACGCGGCGGGACCTCGTGCTCGACCGCATGGCCGGGCTGAAGCTGATCAGCCCGCAGGAGGCGGCGAGCGCCAAGGCCGCGCCGCTGGCCATCAAGCTCAGACCCGAGCCCGGCGGGTGCGAGCAGAGCGCCTATCCCTTCTACTGCCTCTACGTCCAGCGCGAGCTGCTGTCGAACCCCGTCTTCGGCAACACCGAGGCCGAGCGGCGGACCAGGATGGCCAGGGGCGGCCTGACGATCAGGACCAGCCTCGACCCGGTCGCGCAGAGCGCCGCCGAGCAGGCCATCCGCCGCCACGTCTGGCCGGAGGACACGGAGGTGGCCGCCGAGGCCATGGTCGAGCCGCGAACCGGGCGGATCAGGGCGATAGCGGCCAGCAAACGCTTCGGCCGCAACCCCGGCAACCGGAAGAACGGCCCCAAGACCACCTTCAACCTGGCCGCGGACGTGGCGCACGGGGGCGGTCAGGGGTTCCAGGCCGGGTCGACGTTCAAGGTGTTCACGCTGGCCACGGCGCTCCAGCAGGGGTGGCGGTTCGGCGACGGCTTCAACACCCCGGGCGAACTCGTGCCCGGGCAGGGCTACCGCGACTGCGCGGGCCACGCCGTGAACGACCCGGACACCCGCATACTCAACGCCACCGGCGAGGGCTCCGGCGGCCCGCACAGCATCGAGACCGGCACCTGGAAGTCGGTGAACATCTTCTACATGATGCTGGAGCGCAAGGTCGGGCTCTGCAACGTGGTGCGGACGGCCAAGGCGCTCGGGATCGCCAGGGCGGACGGGGAGCCGCTGAAGGAGGTGCCCACGTTCACGCTGGGCGTGAACGAGATGGACCCGGTGACGGTGGCGGCGGCGTTCGCGGCGTTCGGGGCCAGGGGGATCTACTGCCGGCCGCTGGCGATCGTCGAGATCGTCGGCAGGGACGGGCGGCGCACCCACGTGCCGCCCGCGTGCGAGCGCGCCATCGAGGAGGAGGTCGCGGACGCGGTCAACTACGTGCTGGAGGGCGTCTTCTCCAAGGGCACCATGCAGGGCCAGAGCATCGGGCGGCCGGCCGCCGGCAAGACGGGCACCAACAACGGCTACACCTCGGCCTGGTTCGCCGGTTACACGCCCGCGCTGGCGGCGGCGGTCAGCGTGGGGGACATCCGCGGGTCGTACCGCTTCCCGCTGCAGGGGGTGCAGATCGGGGACGACTACTACGGAGCGGTGCAGGGGGCGTCGCTGCCCGGGCCGATCTGGGTGGAGTCGATGGAATCAGCGCTGCGGGACGTCGAGCCCAAGGGCTTCTCCGGGCCGGACATGGCCCGCTTCGGCGGCGGCAACACGCCGGGGCTGGAGCAGGCGCTCGCCGAGGAGGAGCGGAAGAGGCGCGAGGCGGAGGGCGGCCGGGGACGCGGCGACCACCCCTTCTTCTGGGGGCGCCGGCGGCTCTTCGAATGGCTCGTCGGCCAGTCGCCCCTGGAGAGATCGGAGCCCGGGCGGCGGCGATGAGCGCGGTCAGGAGGACTTGCCGATGGGGGCGGTGACGGCCCTGGTGAGCGTGATGAGGTTGTCGGGCGCGGTCTCGATCTGGAGGCCGCGCTTCCCGGCCGAGAAGTAGATCGTCTCGAAGTCGAGCGCCGAGGAGTCGACCACCGTCGGGAGCTGCTTGCGCTGGCCCAGGGGGCTGATGCCGCCCACGACGTAGCCGGTGACGCGCTCCACCTTGGCGGCGTCGGCCATGGCGGCCCGCTTGCTGTTGAGAGCGCCGGCCAGGGCCTTGAGGTCGAGCTTGCCCGACACGGGCACGACCGCCACCGCCAGCCCGCTCTCCACCTCGGCCACCAGCGTCTTGAAGATCCGCTCGTACGGCACGCCGAGCGCGTCCGCGGCCTCCTCGCCGTAGGCCTGGGCCGAGGCGTCGTGCTCGTACGGGTGGAGCGTGAACTCGGCCTTGGCCTTGGTCAGCGCCATGGTGGCCGGGGTCCCGCCCTTGCCTTTCGATTTGCTCACAGGATCACATTGTAGCGAATCTACAATGTAAAGGCCTTGCCCGGGGTGTACCCGAACGCCCGCCCGAACACGTCGATGAACGCGCTCGCGGAGGCCCACCCGCACCGGTGGGCGACGGTGGTCACGGCGACGCCGTCGGCCAGCAGGAGCAGCGCGTGGTGCAGGCGGAGCTGGGTGCGCCACTGCGGGAAGCTCATGCCCAGCTCGCGCCGGCACAGCCTGGCCAGCGTACGGTCGCTGGTGCCGGCCTGGACGGCCAGCTGCGCCAGGGTCCTGCTGTCGGCGGGGTCGCGGTGCAGGATCGCGCAGACGGCGGCCAGCCTGGGGTCGCGGGCGGTGGGCAGGTGCAGCCGCTGCTCGGGGGCGCGCTTGAGCTGGTCGACGAGCACGGCCCACAACCTGTCGCGCTCCCCGCCGTCCGGTGGGGGCTGGTCGTCGGAGGTGTAGGTGATGATCAGCTCGCGGAGCAGGGGGCCGACGACGAGGACGGTGGGGTGGCCGAGGCCGAGGGGGTTGCCGGCGAGGCCCACCAGGCGCAGGTCGGTGTCGCCGTGGGCGCGGTGTTCGTGGACGGTGCCGGCCGGGATCCAGATGGCGCGGTTGGCCGGGGCGACCCAGGTGCCCGCGCCGGTGGTGACCGAGAGCACGCCGCGGCAGGCGTAGACGATCTGGTGGGTGTCGTGCCGGTGCGCGTCGATGCCCGCCCCCGGGGCCAACGGCCGCCGCCCCGTCGGCGCTTCGGGCAGATGGCGGATTGCCGTCATGAATTGGCATTTTATCGGAAGCGGGCCAGCCGCCACCGGGAAAGGATCGGGGGGTGAACAGGACCCCCATGCTCGCCGCCGGCCACGCGGCCGTGGATTTCTACCAGGGCGCCGTCCCCGCGCTCGTGCCCTTCCTGGTGGCCGGCCGCGGCTACGGGTACGTCGCCGTGTCCGGCATCGTGCTGGCCGCGACGCTGCTGTCGTCGGTCGTGCAGCCGGTGTTCGGGGTGCTGACGGACAGGTGGCGGATGCCGTGGCTGATCCCGGTGAGCACGCTCGTCGCGGGCGCCGGGGTGGCGCTCGGCGGGCTGACGGACTCCTACGTGCTGACCTGGCTGGCCGTGGCGCTGTCCGGTCTCGGCGTGGCGGCCTACCATCCGGAGTCGGCGCGGCTGGCCAGGATCGCGAGCGAGGGCAGTCACGTGCGGATGAGCTGGTTCTCGCTGGGCGGGACGCTGGGGTTCGCGTCGGCTCCCGTGCTGGTGACGCCGTTGCTGGCGGGGTGGGGGCTGGGCGCCTCGCCGTTCCTGGCCGCGCCGGCGGTGCTGGGGGCGGTGGCGACGCTCCCGGCGGTCCGGGCGCTGGCCGGGGGAGGGCCGGCGGCGCGGGCCGCGGCACCGGTGTCCGGCCGGGACGACTGGCCGTCGTTCGTCAGGCTGACGCTGGTGATCGTCTTCCGCTCGGTCGTGTACGTCGGGCTGAGCGCCTTCGTGGCCCTCTACATGGGCGGCGGGGCGGCCGGCGCGGTGGCGCTGTTCGTGCTGTTCGCGGGCGGGGCCCTCGGGACCGTGCTGGGCGGCAGGCTGGCGGCCCGGTGGGGGCGGCTGCGGACGATGCGCCTGGCCTACGCGCTGGCGGTCCCGGCGGTCGCGGGGGTGGTGCTGGCGCCGGGACCTGTCGCGTACGTCTTCGTCGCGGCCTCGTCGATCGCCCTGTATGCGCCGTTCTCGCTGCATGTGACGCTGGGCCAGGACTTCCTGCCCACCCGGGTGGGCACGGCCGGCGGCGTGACCCTGGGGCTCGCGGTGAGCGTGGGCGGCCTGGCCAGCCCGCTGGTGGGCGCGCTCGCCGAGGCCACCACGTTGCGGACGGCGCTGGCGTGCCTGATCGTCTTCCCGGCCCTGGCCTGGCTGCTGGCCAGGACGCTGAAGGAGCCGGTGCTGGAGCCCGCCGCCTGACCCCCTCGCCGCCCGGGAGGCGCCGGTCAGCGGCGGTAGGTGGAGAGGGCGACGGTGCTGGTGTTGTCGACCTGGTTCGTGTCGAGGCGGGACGAGTCCACGTGCGCGGTGACGCGCGGGTAGCGCGAGGCCCGGCGGGTCACGCGGACGCGGGCCGTGAGCTGGACCGGGCGCTCGGGGTGGATGGCGGCGATCGTGCAGGTGGCCTGCCTGCCCGAGCGCTTGCACGAGGCGCCGTTCACCGAGGACAGGTGCGTACCGGCCGGGAGGGTGAACGTGACGGGCACCTGGGCGGCGCCCATCAGCCCGCCCATGGTCACGGTGGCCCTGACGTTCGCGGTGCCGCCGCCGCGCCTGACCGCGCGGCGCGGGCCCGAGGTGCTGATGGACAGCGCGTCGTACACCCCCTGCGGGTCGGCCTGCTTGATGATCGCGCCGTAGCTCTCGGCGTTGAGGGCGTTCGCGACGGAGTAGCCGTCCGCGCCGCCGTCCTCCGTGCCCGCCGACAGCACGCCCATCAGGTCGTCGGTGTCTCTGAGCAGCCACGGGCCGCCGCTGTGGCCCTTGAACAGGTGGCAGTTGTGCGTCTCCATGCGTCCGCCGGCCGACGTGGCGGTGATGCGGGAGGCGAAGAGGGTGCCGGTGTCGGCGATGCCGCCGGCCGGCTCGGTCTTGGCCAGGCACCAGAGCTGCTCCCGGCCGTCGTACGGCTTCCTGCCGGCCACGCCGGGGTAGCCCGTCGTGGCGACGGTGTACGCGCCGCCCTGGTTGCGGATCGGGGTGAAGGCGCCGACGGCGTCCTGGAGCGTGCGGCTCTTCCTGCCGACCTCGATGAGGGCGATGTCGTAGTGCGAGTTCCAGTCGCCGCCGCTCATGCCGGTGTAGGGGTCGGGCTTCCACGCCCGCCGGGCGCCCCACCGCCCGTACGGCTCGCGACCCCGCACGTCGGCGGCCTGCCCGTCGTACGCGGGCACGAACGCGAAGTTCGTGTGCCACTGGCCGGCCGACGCTCCCAGCGGCACGCTGTACACGCAGTGGGCGGCGGTGACGATGAGCAGCCCGACCGCCGAGCGCACGACGGACGCGCTGCAGGAGTCGTCCAGCCCGCTGGAGTTGACGTAGAAGAGCCGGCCGGTGACGCGGCTCTGGGTGGCGGCGGTGTACGGGCGGGACATGGGAGCGTAGCCGTTGGCGTCCCCGCCCGGGGTGATCCGTTTGCCCTCCGGCACGCTGCGCAGCTGACCCAGTGCCTCCAGGCTCTTCGGCAGTTCCACGGCGCCCTGGGCCCGTGCTTTCAGGCTCTTGGGCAGCTCCGTGGCGTTGGCCTGGGCCTGCTTGCTCGCGGTCCAGTAACGCACGGCGCGGGTGGGGCGCATCAGCGGGGACGACGCGGCGCCCCAGGCGCGGTCCTGGACGGGCGTCAAAGGGGGCTGCTGCCCGGCGGTCGCGGGCACCGCGAGCGCGACGCCGGCCAGCGTGGTGAGCGTGGTGACCAGGACCTTCGGCACGGTGTCCCCTTTGAGTGAAATCGGCAACGTCTCGATCACTCTAGGTTACGAAATACAGACGAAGCGTAGTTAGGCGCTCCGTGTCGCCATAGCGTCCCAGGGCTCAGCCGGCCGCGGCGTCGCCGGTGCGGCCGGGGGGCAGGAACTCGGCGGTACTGGTCTCCGACGGCTCGCGATCGGGCCGCAGCCCGCGCCACGACGGGTGGCGCAGGCGGCGGTCGCCGGTGACCTCGGCGTACTGCACCTCCCCGACCAGGCGCGGCTCCACCCAGCGCGCGTCCCTGGCGTGCTCGCGCGGCACAGGCTCGTCGAACGGCGGGTCGGCGCGTTCCAGGGACGCCAGGAGCTCGCCCAGGTCGCGCAGCATGGCCTCGGTGAACCCGGTCCCGACGTGCCCCACGAACCGCAGCCGTCCCCGCTGGTCGTAGGCGCCCAGCAGCAGCGACCCGATCATCCCCGAACGCCGCCCGCCCCCCGGCTTCCAGCCGCCGATCACGACCTCGGCGGTGCGGACGTTCTTGACCTTCGTCCAGTCGGCGCTGCGCCGGCCGGGCCGGTACGGCGAGCCCATCCGCTTGCACACGACCCCTTCGAGCCCGAGCTGCCGGGAGGAGTCGAAGGCGAGCCCGGCGTGGTCGGCGAACCACACGGGCACCTCCCAGCGGTAGCCGGGCGTGAACGTGGTCTCGAGCAGCTCCCTGCGGGCGCTGTAGGGGCGGGAGACGGTGCTGTCCTCGTCGAGGTGCAGGATGTCGAACGCCATGAACGTCACCGGCACCGACCTGGCCAGTTCGGCCACCGCCGCCGGGTTGCGCTGGTGCATCCGGGGCTGCAGCGCCTCGAAGCTGGGCCGCCCGGTCTCGTCGAACGCCACGATCTCCCCGTCGATCACGGCGGCGTGCCCGCCGGTGGCGCCGGCCATGAGCTGGAGCTCGGGGTAGGCGGGGGTGATGTCCTTGGCGTTGCGCGACATCAGGCGGACGGCGCCGCCCTGGAGGTAGGCGAGGGCGCGCACGCCGTCCCATTTCATCTCCACGGCCCAGTCCGCACCCTGGACGGAGGTCAGGGTGCCGAGCTGCGCCAGCATGGGCGCGTAGGCCGGCAGCCGCACCATGGTGCAGGCCGTACCCCGGAGGGCTGATCGACAGTGGCGGGCCGGGGTCTACAGATGGTCAAGCGCGGTGTCCTCGACGAGCTCGGCCAGGTCCACGCCGTGGGCGGTGAGCTCGGCGACGGTGGCGCAGTAGCCCTGCAGGTACGTCGTGCCGTTGACCCGGTGCGAGACACGCAGCAGCGGGCGATCGTCCAAGATGATCGCCTCGACCAGGATGCCGCCGGGGGCTCGCCACTGTCCCACCCGGGTAACTGTAGGGGCGCGGACAGAATGGACACGTAATGGGAAAGTACGCATCTGGCCTTGCCGGGCGGGGTGATGGCTTTTCCGGGACATGGGCGCTCGACCTTTGGGTAAAGAGAAATTGGCGCCTTTTTGGGCGTTCGGCGTAATCGGGGGGTTCGGGGCGGGCGGGGGTGACGGCTCTCGGCTTTCCCGGCCGTGGCCATGCCCCCGCGACGGCCACGGCGATGCCCCGGCGGGCCCGGTCCGGGGCTGTGGCGGCCGCGGGCTGCGACGTCGGCGAGCGTCGCCCGCGGCCGCCCTCCGCACCGCCGGGTGAGGGGCGGCACGCCGTCCCGGATGGTGGACA
>NZ_JBSFTC010000247.1:0-16969 GCF_053590415.1 Nonomuraea sp. NPDC003201 | reverse complement strand
GCCAGCGCGTCCGCGCCGAGCCGCATCGCCCGCGGGTCGATGCGCAGGCCGCCGAGCGCGCCGCTCGGCAGCACCTCGGCCTTCACCTGGCCGTTGGCCGCCTCGCCGTGGCCTCGGAGGTTGTCGAGGCTTTCGCGCAGCTCCTGCAGCGGCCGGAGGTCGGCCTGGAACTGGGCGAGCAGGCGCTGCATCTCCTCGTCGAGGAAGGGGGCGCCGTCGTCTGGTGCGGTCATCGGGTCTCCGAACAACGTCAGGGGTTGAGCTTTCCGTCCGACTTCGAGTACTTGGGCGGGTCGGACACTTTCGGCAGGGACTGGATGCTGGCCCAGTGTGCGACGTCGAAGCCGGTCTTCATGCCGGCCAGCCGTTCGGCGATCCCGGGATAGACGTCGCGTAACGCGTTGACGTACGTCTCGGCCTTCTTCAACCCGGTGGAGTAGCCCTGTTTGAAGGTGTTCGCCGTCTCGTCCGTGCCGGCGAAGTCGCCCAGCGCGGTGATGGCGTCGAGGATCCGGCGGGCGTCCCTGGCCAGCTCGTCGTGCTCGGTGACGAAGCCGCCGGCCACCCTTGTGAAGGTGCTCCCGCGGACATCGATGTTCGGCATGCCCGGGCGGCCGAGGCCGGGCGAGCTGGGCGAAGGGGTGGGGACGGGATACGTGGGGGCAGTCGTGGGAGTCGGCGACGGCACAGGCGCTTTGGTTGGCGACGGCGACGGCGACGGCGTGGGCGTCGGGGTGGGTGTGGGGGAAGGGCTTGGCGACGTCGGACTCTGGCTGGGCGTGGGGCTCGGGGACGTCGCGCTCGGGCTGGGCTGCGGGGGCGTGGGTGTCCCTGTGGGGCTCGGTGTGGGCGTCCCCGTGGGGGTGACCGACGGCGGGGGCGATGCGGATGGAGCGTTTGAATCTGCCATGGACGTGACATCCTCCTCACACATTGCCTGGACTACCGGCAGGGATAGTGTACTTTAGCGCCGGAACGAGGCCCCCGTCCTCGAAGTTCCGGCCTTTCTAAAGGGCGGACTGCATCTGCTGCATGCGGCGGATCTCGGCGGCCTGGGTCACGCTGACGTCGCTGGCCAGCTCCTCGACCCGGATGTGCGAGCCGCTCGTCAGCACCTGCTCCGACATCTTGATCGCCCCCAGGTGGTGGTTGATCATGAGCTCCAGGAACATCCGGTCGAAGTCCTTGCCCTTGGCCGCCTTCAGGGCCTCCATCTGGGCGGGCGTGGCCATCCCGGGCATGCCCTCGTGCGCGGCGTGGTGCTCGGGCACCGTCTGCTGCTGCTCCCGCAGCCACGTCGTCATGAACTGGATCTCCGGCCCCTGGGCGTCCTTGATCCGGCTCGCCAGGTTCTTCAGCTGGGTCGACTCGGCCCGGGTGGGCGCGAGGAGCGACATGTCCAGGGCCTGGCGGTGGTGGACGATCATGTCCTGGACGTACTTGATGTCGGACGCGTTGGCCGTGGCCGAAGGGACGGCGGTGGCGGCCTCGCTCGGCGACAGCGTCTTGGCCTGCTCCCCGGGGCGGCCGGGAGCGAGCACGGGCGCGGTCGAGTCGGCCCGTGGAGCCGGCGGCGGAGAGGAGGTGCAGCCGGAGAGGGCAACGACCGTGCCCATGATGACGATGAGCGCGGCGCGCACCCACAACCTCCCTGGCTGACTCGGACGAGAATGCGCACTCTAGGCCATAAGTGGACAAATTAAAAGACAGTGAACAGGAACAAAATTTGACAAGTTGTCTGCTTGGCCAGTCGAGGGGGGAAACGCGAGGATGGCGTAGATTTATGCTCCCTTTATAGGAGGATCCCTAGTGTTCTCCCTCCGCAGGGCCCTCACCCTGGTCACGGCGGTCGTGGCGATGGCCGGCGTTGTCTTACCGGCTCAGGCCGCGGACATCCCGGCTCCTGGCGAGATCGTCATGAGTCCCAACATCCAACACGTCACCAACGTGCCCAAGCCCGAGGCCCTGGCCGACATCCACACGGACATGGCCTTCCAAGGCGACTACGCGTACGTCGGCAACTACTACGGCTTCTCGATCTACGACATCAAGCGCCCGAAGCGGACCTCGCTGGTGAGCTCGGTCGTCTGCCCCGGTGGCCAGATGGACATGTCCGTCTACGGCAACCTACTGTTCGGCTCCGTCGACTCCTCCCGCAACGACGACTCGTGCAACAGCACCTCGCAGCCCGCGTCGGTCAAGGAGTCGTGGGAGGGCATCCGCATCTTCGACGTCTCCGACAAGGCCAACCCGAAGTACATCAAGTCGGTCGAGACCAACTGTGGCTCCCACACGAACACGCTGGTGCCCGACCGCAAGGGCGAGAACGTCTACATCTACGTCTCCTCCTACAGCCCGAACGCCTCGTTCCCCGACTGCCAGCCGCCCCATGACCTGATCTCGATCATCAAGGTGCCGCTGCGCGACCCGACGGCCGCGACCGTGATCGCCACGCCGAACCTCTTCCCCGACGGCGGCTACGGCGGCGTCCAGCAGCCCTACCCGAACGGGAAGTCCGCCACCACCGGCTGCCACGACATCACGGCCTACCCGGAGAAGGGCATCGCCGCTGGAGCCTGCATGGGCGACGGCATCCTGCTCGACATCCGCAACCCCGAGCAGCCCAAGGTCACCGCGACCGTGCGCGACGAGACGAACTTCGCCTTCTGGCACTCGGCCACGTTCAACAACGACGGCACGAAGGTCATCTTCACCGACGAGCTCGGCGGCGGGACCAGGGCGACCTGCAACGAGGCCATCGGCCCGAACCGGGGCGCCAACGCGTACTACGACATCGTGAACGGGCAGCTCCAGTTCAGGAGCTACTTCAAGATCTCGCGGCACCAGGCCGACACCGAGAACTGCGTGGCCCACAACGGCTCGCTGATCCCGGTCAAGGGCCGGGACATCATGGTGCAGGCGTGGTACCAGGGCGGGATCTCGGTGGTGGACTTCACCGACTCGGCCCACCCGCAGGAGATCGCGTTCTTCGAGCGCGGCCCGGACAACACCGCGCCGGCGCTCAGCGGCGGCTTCTGGTCCGCTTACTACTACAACGGCTACATCTACGGGTCCGACTTCAACCTGGGCCTGGACGTGCTGAAGATCAACGACTGGCGTACGAACCGGGCGAACGGCGTCAAGATGCGCTCACTCAACGCGCAGACCCAGACGTCGTATCCCGAATACGGCCACTGATCCCCAGGCGGCGAGGGCCCCGACCGGGTCCTCGCCGTTTTCGCTTATCCAGACACATGCGATAAGGAGTCTCGGAGTGTTCAATCCGCGCCGTGCCCTCGTCATGGCCGCGGCCGCCGTCGCGTTAGCGCTGACGAGCGTTCCCGCCCTGGCCACCGACATCCCACCGCCCGACGCCGTGGTCACCAGCCCCAACGTGACCCACGTGCTGAACATCCCCAAGCCCGCCCCGATCGCCGGCACCATCAACACCGACATCACCTTCCAGGGTGACTACGCCTACGTCGGCAACTACGGCGGCTTCTCGATCTACGACATCAGCAACCCCAAGAAGGCCAAGCCCGTCAGCTCGGTCGTCTGCCCCGGCTCCCAGATGGACGTCAGCGTCTACGGCGACCTGCTGTTCACCGCCGTGGACTCCTCGCGCAGCGACGACTCGTGCAACAGCACGGCGCTGACCGCCGACCACAAGGAGGCCTGGGAAGGCGTCCGGATCTTCGACGTCTCCGACAAGGCCAACCCGAAGTACATCAAGTCGGTCGAGACCAACTGCGGCTCCCACACCCTGACCCTGGTGCCGGGCAAGGGCCGCGACCGGAACAAGAACGTCTACATCTACGTCTCGTCCTACAACCCGAACGCCACGTTCCCCGACTGCCAGCCGCCGCACGACAAGCTCTCGATCATCAAGGTGCCGCTCAGGAACCCGACGGCGGCGGCCGTCGCGGCCACCCCGGTCGTCTTCCCCGACGGCGGCAACGAGACCCAGCCCGGCCTGCTCCTGCCGACCAGCGGCTGCCACGACATCACCGCCTACGCCGAGAAGGACATCGCGGCGGGCGCGTGCATGGGTGACGGCGTGCTGTTCGACATCTCGGACCGGCTGAACCCGAAGGTCACGGCCAGGACCACGGACCCGAACTTCGCGTTCTGGCACTCGGCCACCTTCAGCAACGACGCCAAGAAGGTCGTCTTCACCGACGAGCTCGGCGGCGGCGGCGGGGCCACCTGCAACGAGGCCACCGGGCCGAACCGCGGCGCGGACGCGATCTACGACATCTCGAACGGGCAGTTCACGTTCAAGAGCTACTTCAAGATCCCGCGCTACCAGGCCGACAGCGAGAACTGCGTCGCGCACAACGGCTCGCTGATCCCCGTCAAGGGCCGGGACATCATGGTCCAGGCCTGGTACATGGGCGGGCTGTCGGTGTGGGACTTCACCGACTCGGCCAACCCGAAGGAGATCGGCTACTTCGAGCGCGGCCCGCGCTCGGCCGGCGGTGGCGGCGGCATCTGGTCCGCGTACTACTACAACGGCTACATCTACGCGGCCGACTTCCACGAGGGCCTCGACGTCGTCAAGGTCACCGATCCGCTCACGAACAACGCCAGGCACGTCCGCACCGACCGGTTGAACGTGCAGACGCAGGAGTCGTACCGCAACTGGTGACCGATCCCGTCCCTGTGCGCCGCTCTCACTGAGGCGGCGCGAACCCGCCCGGAGTCGCCCTCGGCGGCTCCGGCGCGGGGGGCCGGGGCTGCGGCTGCGGCTGGTACTGCCCTGGCTGCTGGTACGGGCCTGGCTGCTGGTACGGGCCCGGCTGCGCGTACGGCGGCTGGGGCTGGTACGGCGACGGCTGCGCGTAGGGGGCCTGGGGCGGGCGGCCGTTGGCGGCGCGTTGCGCGAAACGCACCTGCTCCCTCCTGCGGCGCTCGGCCAGGACGGCGCTCAGGTACGCGTGCGGCGGCACCCCCGCGGGCGCCGCGGGCGAGACGAAGGACGCCGTCTGGGTCGCGATCCGCACCCCCATCTCATGCTGGACCTGCGGCGACAGGTCGTGCCACCGCGACAGGTACTGCCGGGCCGCCTGCGCCACCTCGTCGGGGAGCTGGGAGAGCTCCAGCGTCGCCGCCCAGGCCGCCAGCGGCGGCGGCATCACGATGAGCTGCCCGGAGTCGCGCGGAGCCCGGTCGGAGATCACGATGGTGCCGGCGAAGACGTCGCCGAGCCGCTTGCCCCGCTGCGAGACCAGCGACGCGATCAGCGCGGGCGCCCCGGAGAGCATCCAGAACTCCACGACCCCGGCCAGGCCGCGGAACAACGCCTGCCTGAAGCGCTCGGGACTGCCGTCGTCGCTGACCACCCGGAGCCCGAGCGCGAGCTTGCCGAGGCTGCGTCCCCTGGTCAGCGACTCGAAGATCACGGGGTAGCCGACCAGCACCAGCACCATGAACACGATCATCGCGGCCCCGAACATGGCCGAGTCCGAGATGACCGAGAACGCGCCTAAGATCGCATAGGCGGCGATCAGCACCGTGAACTGCACGGCCATGTCGATGACGATCGCCAGCGCGCGCGAGGGCATCTGGGCGATCCGCACTTCGACGACGACCGCGTCGCCGGTCACAACCTCAGACATATGTGGAGCCTAACGGCTATGTACTGGTGTTTGAGCGGCCAGAATGTTCGGGTGGACATCGATGCGTTCGTCACAGCTCACCGCCCCGTGTGGGACCGGCTCGATCATCTGGTCAAGCGCCGTTCGTCGCTGACGGGTGCCGAGGTGGACGAGCTGGTGGACCTCTATCAACGCGTGTCCACCCATCTGTCCATCGTGCGCTCCTCGTCCGGGGACGCGATGCTGACCGGGCGGCTGTCGGCGCTGGTGGCGCGGGCCAGGTCGGCGGTGACCGGGGCGCACACGCCCGCCTGGCGGGAGCTGGTGAGGTTCTTCACGGTGTCGTTCCCCGTGGTGGCCTACCGGGCGCGGTGGTGGTGGCTGGGGAGCACGGTGGCGTTCATCGCGGTCGCGTGGGTGATGGGCGCGTGGGTGGCGGCCAACCCCGACGTCCAGGCGACGATCGGCTCGCCGGACGAGATCGCCCAGCTCGTCGACCACGACTTCGCCGACTACTACTCCGAGCACCCGGCCGCCTCCTTCGCCAGCCAGGTGTGGGTGAACAACGCGTGGGTCGCGGCGCAGACGATCATCTACTCGGTGCTGCTCGGCCTGCCGATCCCGTACGTGCTCTACTCGAACGCCGCGAACGTCGGCATCTCCGGCGGTCTCATGGCCTCCCGCGACAAGCTGGACATCTTCTTCGGCCTGATCACGCCGCACGGGCTGCTGGAGCTGACCGCCGTGTTCCTGGCGGCGGCGGTCGGGATGCGCCTGGGCTGGACGGTCATCGACCCGGGGCCGCGCCGGCGGACGGAGGCCCTGGCCGAGCAGGGCCGGGCGGTGATGAGCGTGGCGCTGGGGCTGGTCGTGGTGCTGTTCGTGTCGGGCCTGATCGAGGCGTTCGTCACGCCGTCCGGGCTGCCGACATGGGCGCGCGTGAGCATCGGCGCGCTCGCGGAGGTGGGCTTCCTGCTGTACGTGATCGCCTTCGGCCGCCGTGCCCTGCGCCAGAACGAGACCGGCGACCTCGAACGAGCCCCGGACGTCGCCCCGACGGCCTGACACCCCCCGACCCAGGGCCCTACAGCCGCCCGGCCGCCTTCAGGGCCAGGTACGCGTCCGCGAGCGCGGGGGCGATGTCCTCCGGGGGCGCGTCCACGACCTCCACGCCGTGGCGCCGCAGCCGGGCCGTGATGCGCCGGCGTTCGAGCTGGGCGTGCTCGGCCGCCGCCGCGTCGTACACCTCCTCGGCCGACGTCCGGCGGCCCGCCATGGCCGCGACGCGGGGGTCCGACACCCCGGCCACCAGCACCAGGTGGCGCGAGGAGAGCTGGGAGAGCACCGGCATGAGCCCCTCGTCCAGGGCCGCCCCGTTGAGGTCGGTGAGCAGCACGACCAGGCAGCGCCGCTTGGCCCGCGACAGGACGGCCGCGACCATGCCCTGCGAGTCGGCCTCGATCAGCTCCGCCTCGATCGGCGCCATCACGTTGACCAGCGACGACAGCAGCTCGGTGCGCGACGCCCCGCTCACCCAGGCGCGCACCGCCCGGTCGTAGGCGAGGAAGTCGACCTGGTCACCGGCCCGGGCGGCCAGCGCGGCCAGCAGCAGCGCGGCGTCCATCGACCAGTCGAGCCGCGGCCAGCCGGGCGCCGGCCGCGGATCCGGTCGTACCAGCAGCCCGGCGCCGCCCGCGGTGGCCCCGGCCATGGGGATGGGCGCGTCGCCCACCCGGCCCGCCGAGGTGCGGCCGGTGTCGAGCACGATCAGCACGCGGCGGTCGCGTTCCGGGCGCCAGGTGCGTACGACCACGTCGTGGCGGCGCGCCGTGGCCCGCCAGTCGATGGAGCGCACGTCGTCGCCCACCACGTACTCCCGCAGCGAGTCGAACTCCGTCCCCTGACCGCGCACCAGCGCCGGGTGCTGGCCGTCCAGCTCGCGGAGCCGGGCCAGCCGGGACGGCAGGTGCTTGCGCGACAGGAACGGCGGCAGCACGCGTACCGACCACGGCGCCTGGTGGCTGCCCTGGCGGGCGGCCAGGCCCAGCGGCCCGACCGAGCGCACCGTGACCGCCACGGACGAGCGGTCGCCGCGCCTGGTCGGGGTGAGCGTCACGACGATCTTGCGGCGCTCGCCCTTGGGCACGTTCAGGTCGGCGACGCGCGGCGCGGCGCCCGCCGACGGAGGCCAGGCGTCCCTGAGCGCGCCGCCCACCCGCCGGGGGCCCGGGTTCTCGACGATCAGCTCGACCGTGGCCCGCTGGCCGAGCCGTACGAGCGTGTCGCCGGAACGGTGGAACCTCAGCGGGCGCACCGCGCCGGCGAACACCAGGTCCACCACGATCGCGGCGGCCAGCAGCAGGCAGACCCCGGCCAGCGCGGCCCCGGGCTGCGGCGCCAGCAGCACCACGACGATCCCGATCGCCGCGACCAGCCCGGCACGTCCCGTGAGAGCCATCAGCGCGGGACCGGGACGGAGGCCAGGATGCCGTCGAGCAGGCCGTCGGCGGTCGCGCCCTCCAGCTCGGCCTCCGGCCGGAGCTGGATCCGGTGCCGCAGCGCGGGCCTGGCCAGCGCCTTGACGTCGTCAGGAGTCACGTACGGGCGCCCGGACAGCCACGCCCACGCCCGCGCGGCCGCCAGCAGCGCCGTGGCGCCACGTGGCGAGACGCCGAGCTGCAGCGACGGCGAGTTTCTGGTGGCGCGGGCCACGTCCACGATGTAGCCGAGCACCTCGGGCGCCACGTGCACCTTCGAGACCGCCTCCCGCCCGGCGGCCAGGTCGTCGGCCGTGGCGACGGGCTTGACCTCGCTCAGGTCGCGCGGGTCGAAGCCGCGGGCGTGCCGTTCGAGCACGGAGATCTCCTGCTCGCGCGGCGGCAGCGGCACGGTCAGCTTGAGCAGGAACCGGTCGAGCTGGGCCTCGGGGAGCTGGTAGGTGCCCTCGTACTCGACGGGGTTCTGCGTCGCGCACACCACGAACGGGTCGGGCAGCGGCCGCGCCGCGCCCTCGACGCTGACCTGCCGCTCCTCCATCGCCTCCAGCAGCGCCGCCTGGGTCTTCGGCGGGGTGCGGTTGATCTCGTCGGCGAGCAGCAGGTTCGTGAACACCGGGCCCTCGCGGAACTCGAACTCCGCGGTCTTCGTGTCATAGATCAGCGAGCCGGTCACGTCACCCGGCATCAGGTCCGGCGTGAACTGCACCCGTTTGAAGTCAAGGGACAGGGCGGCCGACAACGTGCGCACCATCAACGTCTTGGCCACGCCCGGCACGCCTTCGAGCAGCACGTGCCCCCTGCACAGCAGCGCGATGACCAGCCCCGTCACCACCGCGTCCTGACCGACCACGGCCTTGGACACCTCGGCGCGCAGCGCGCCCAGCGCCTCCCTGGCCGAGTCGCCCGAGCTCGGGACGCGGAACGTCTCCTCAGAGTTCACTGACCTGCCTTTCGATGAAGTCCAAATATCCGGCCAACCCGACGAGCCCGGCGTCGTCCACCGGCGGTGGCCCGTAGAGCGCCGCGCCGACCTGATGGGCGTCCTGGCCGGTGCGGGCGGCGAGCGCCGCGACGACCTCGTTCGGCCCGGCCCCCGATCCGAGCCCCAGCCTGGGCGTGAGCCGGTCGATCGTGCCCTCGCGCAGCGACTCAGCGGCCCGCTGCCGCGCGCGCCTGGCCCGGTAGAGCCTGCCGCGGCCCTCGACGGTCTCGGCCGCGCGCACGATGACCGGCAGCTTCTCCGTCACCACGGGGCCCAGCCGCCTGCCCCGCCAGAACGCCGTGAGGGCCAGGGCGATGAGGGACATGTAGACGGTCCAGCGGATGCTCTCGGGCATGAGGTCGTACATCGACTTGCCCCGCTCGCCCGGAAGCTCGGCGACGGGTGGCGGGGTCGCGGGGCGGACCAGCCAGGTCACGGGCCTGCCGGTGCCGATCAGGTTGAGCGCGAGCGCGGCGTTGCCGTCCTCGGCCAGGCGCTGGTTGGTCATGAAGCCGCCGTCGCCGACGACCGTGGTCACGCCGCCCGCCTGCGGGAAGCTGACCAGCGTGTATCCGTCGCCGGCCGGGTAGCAGCCGGTGGCCCCGGTGGGGCCGCGGAAGACGGCGCCGCCCAGGTAGGCGCTGCCCGCGGCCCGGGCGGCGGGCAGCGAGCACTCGGGCTCGCGCGAGCGCGTGCGCGCCGGGGCCGGCTCGCTGCGCACGCCGGGGGCGAGGGCGTCGAGACCGGGGAGGTCGCCGACGATCAGCCGGTCGCCCTGGATCTGGGTCAGGCTGTATTCGTCGAAGTACGACATGTCGGTGATCAGCAGCAGCCGGTTGCCGGTCGTGGCCTTGGCGGCGGCGGCTTCCACGGAGTCGACCCGGTCCACCGTCACGCCCCGTGACCTGAGCACCTCGGCCAGCGCCTTGGAGCCCGCCAGAGTGGTGTCGTCGGGGTCCAGGGCCCGTGACGGGCCCCGCTCCGGGCCGAACAGGACGCCCGCGACCGCGATGAGCACGATGATGAGGCCGAGCAGGACGATGATCCGGCTGCCGCGCCAGGTGGAGCGCGCGGTGGGCGAGGTCGAGGAGGACGCGCCGTCGGCGGGGCGCGTGAGGACGCTCATGCGGTCCCGCCCGTCCCGGGCCGCTCGCCCGGGGCCGCGCCGACCGGGGTCCAGGCCGTGGTCGCCGCGCCGGCCCCGACCGGGACCGGGCGGGCCTGGCGGAGCTGCTCGTCCAGGTCGGCCATCTCCTCGTACGCCTCCCGCGTGCCCGCCACGCCGCCGTACGTCACGTCGTCGAACGACCGGGCGGCCGCCGCCAGCCTCGTGGCGAAGCCGGGCAGCGAGAGTGCCGCCTCACTGGTCAGCTCGTCGGCCGTGCGCCCCGGCATGCCGTCGACGAGCGCGCGTTCCTCCAGGTCACGGGCGATGGCGCGGAGCCGTTCCTGGACGGCCTCGGTCCAGCGCTGCTCGGCGGCCAGCCCGGCGGCCGCCGTCCGGTGCTCGGCCGCCGTCATCACCCGTTCCCCGAACAGCCCGCCCACGGTGAGCGCGTTCTTGCGGCTGGCCTTGCGGAGCTGCCACGAGATCAGCACGATCAGCGCGAGGATGACCAGCACGATGATCACGGAGGCGATGACCCCTCCGGCGGTGCCCCCGCCCGCGGCCGTGTCCACCAGGTCGCCGAGGAACTGCATGACCCGCCGGTAGATCAGGTCGAGCAGGGACTCCTTCTCGTATGCAGGCTTGAGGAGCTCCTCCGCGGCCCGGCGCGCGGCCTCCTCCCTGTCGATCGGGCTCACGGCCTGGCGGAGTTGGAGGGGTGCCAGAGCTCGTCCGCGGAGGAGTGCACCCATCCCTGGCGCTGCTGCTCGATGGCCGCCGTCTGCAGCACGAGGTCGAACGCCTCGCTGCGCATGCGCCGGTCGGCGTAGAGCAGGCCGGCGACCCCGGCCTGGAACGGATAGGTGAGCATCGATCCGAGCGTGCCGCCGAGCGCGATGAGCACGGCCGACACGACGGTGGTGGCCACCGAGCCCGCGCCGAACATGCCGAACAGCGTGCCCGCCAGCGTGAAGGGCACCGACAGGACGCCCGCCACGAGCCCGACCAGCAGGGACGTGAGCAGCAGGATGCCGAAGACGCGCCAGAAGTCGCCGGTCACCAGGTGCCACGAGCGCCGCATGGCCTCGATCGCCCCTCTGCCCTCCAGCACCACGATGGGCGAGGCGAAGGCGAAGCGGGTCGTGAAGAACAGGTAGTAGCCGAGGTAGGCGATCATGAACAGGAAGGTCAGGCCGAGGACCACGCCTGCCGCGCCGGAGGAGACGTTCATCGCGACCACCACGATGAGCAGCACCATCACGACCAGCGGCACCAGCATGATGACGGCCATCAGCGCCACGACGCCGAACAGCGCGGGCACCCTGCCCTTGACGAGCCGCCACGCCTCCCCGGCGGTGATGCTGCCGCCGAAGACGGCCCGGCCGAGGATCCTGGTCAGCACGCCGGTCAGCAGCGTGACCACGACGAACTGGACCATGTACGAGACGAGCGTGCCGCCGTACTGGGCGGCGACGCCGTACACGCTGGTGAGCTGGTCGGAGGAGGTGTACGCGCTCTCGGGGTCGGTGAACGCGCCGCTCATGGTGTCGAGCACGAACGCCTGGCCGATGGCCACGGGCACGGAGGCGAGCAGGGCGGCGACGGCCGACAGGCCGAGCACGGCCTTCGGGTTGGAGCGGATCAGCTTGATCGTGCCGTCGAGGATGTCACCGAGGCCCAGGGGGCGCAGCGGGATGATGCCCGGTCTCAGCGCCGACGGTGGCGGCGCGTAGCCGTAACCGGGCTGAGGATGCGGATAGGGCGGATAAGGTGTTTGGGGCCCGGGTCCCAGTGGCTGTTGTTGCTGAAGGGGCTCCCCGTACGGCTGCCCGTAGGGCATCTGCTGTGGCGCGCCTGGCGCGGTCCACGGGGAGGCCGGCGGGGCGCTGTAGGGCGGGGGCTGTTCGGCCGACCAGCCTGATGGCGTCTCGGGCGGGGGACCGTGACCGTCTGACATATCCCAATCCTGGCATGCTGAACGGGGCATTGGTGTCGCTGAGCGCATTCGCCGTCTCCTCCTTGCCGTATTCGACGGAGAATCCGGTCGAGGTTCACGTCCAGGGGATGGCAGAAAGTTGCTCTGTTACCGCAGACTTGAGATTGCGGTCGCGGGGGGCGGACCTAAAATTCGCCTTTTGCATGGCTCATGTCACACCCATGGGCCTACCAAGGGTAACCTTCAGCGATCGTGCGGGTATGTCCCACAATGCGTAGAACGAATGAGGGGCCATGAAAGGTCGCGTGCTGGTCGTCGATGACGACGCCGCTCTCGCCGAGATGCTGGGGATCGTCCTGCGAGGGGAAGGCTTCGAGCCGTCTTTTGTCTCCGACGGCGACAAGGCCCTCGATGCGTTCCGGGATACACGCCCGGATCTGGTCCTGCTCGACCTGATGCTGCCGGGGGCGGACGGCATCGACGTCGCACGCAGGATCAGGGCTGAGTCGGGGGTTCCGATCGTCATGCTCACGGCCAAGAGCGACACGATCGACGTCGTTCTCGGGCTGGAGTCGGGGGCCGACGACTACATCGTCAAGCCGTTCAAGCCGAAGGAGCTCGTGGCCCGGGTGCGGGCGCGGCTCCGCCGCACCGATGAGCCGACCCCCGAGATCCTCCAGATCGGCGACATCACCATCGACGTGGCCGGGCACTCGGTCAAGCGGGGCGAGGAGACGATCAACCTCACGCCGCTGGAGTTCGACCTGCTGGTCGCGCTGGCCCGCAAGCCGCGCCAGGTGTTCACCCGCGAGGTCCTGCTCGAGCAGGTCTGGGGCTACCGCCACGCGGCCGACACGCGGCTGGTCAACGTGCACGTCCAGCGGCTCAGGGCCAAGATCGAGAAGGACCCCGAGCACCCCGAGATCGTGGTGACGGTCCGCGGCGTCGGCTACAAAGCCGGCCCCGCCTAGTCCACGTCCCGACCTGCCGTGCCCCCGGCGAAGAAGAAGCGTTTCCGCCGACGGACATTCCGCCAGATTCTCGGCGGGGTTCGCCGGCGGGTGCGCCGTGCGGCAGGCAGGACACGGAGCGTGTGGCGGCGCTCGCTCCAGCTCCAGGTGGTCACCAGCACGCTGGTGATCTCCGTGATCGTGGTGGTCGTGCTGGGCACGTTCCTGTCCGAGCAGATCAACCGGTCGGTCGTGCAGAGCAGCCAGCGCTCCTCCGCCAGCGAGGCCTTCGCCGACCGCCTCCAGATCGCCGACGCGCTGGCGCCCGAGGCCGACGACCCGACCAAGCCCGCCGACGGCGGCAAGAAGGGCTCGGCCAACCCGCTCGACGACGTCATGGACATCGTCACCGGATCGGGTGAGAACGGCTCCAAGAAGCGCTACGACGTGCTGATACTCAACCAGGCGATCCCCGGCCAGTCGCGGGCGTCCGGGGGCGTCGTGCCGTCCAACGTGCCGGAGAGCCTGCGGCACAACGTGCAGAAGAAGACCGTCGGGTCCATCGAGAAGATCAAGTTCGCCGGCGAGAGCCAGCCCAGGCTCACGTACGTGGTCGGCGGCACCGTGCACGTGCCCTCCAGCGGCCAGAGCTACGAGGTCTACCACTTCTTCCCGTTCACGGACGAAGAGGAGCTGCTGTCCAACGTCCGGCTGGCCATCGTCGTGGTCGGCCTCGGGCTCGTGCTGCTGCTCGCCGCCATCGCGTACCTGGTCGCCCGCCAGGTCGTCACTCCCGTACGGCTGGCGCGCCAGGCCGCCGAGCGCCTGGCCTCCGGCAAACTGGACGAACGGCTCAAGGTTCGCGGCGAGGACGACCTGGCCCGCCTGGCGAACTCGTTCAACGAGATGGCCGCCAACCTGGCGCTGAAGATCCACCAGCTGGAGGAGCTCTCGCAGGTCCAGCGGCAGTTCGTCTCCGACGTCTCCCACGAGTTGCGCACGCCGCTGACGACCGTGCGCATGGCCGCCGACCTGCTCTACGACGCCCGCGAGGACTTCGACCCGATGGCCTCCCGCTCGGCGGAGCTCATGCAGGCCCAGCTCGAACGGTTCGAGTCGATGCTGGCCGACCTGCTGGAGATCAGCCGCTACGACGCCGGCGCCGCCACGCTCGACCTCGACCCCGTGGACGTGCGCGACGTGGTGCTGCGGGCCATCGCCGACTCCGAGGCGCTGGCCGAGCGGCACGCGACCCGCTTCGAGCTCCGGCTGCCGAACGAGCCGTGCATGGCCGAGATCGACAACCGCAGGGTCGAGCGGATCCTGCGCAACCTGCTCTTCAACGCCATCGAGCACGGCGAGGGCAGGGACATCGTGGTCACCGTCGGCGCCGACCGGGACGCGGTCGCGGTCGCCGTGCGCGACCACGGGATCGGGCTGAAGGGCGGCGAGGACACGATGGTGTTCGACCGGTTCTGGCGGGCCGACCCGTCGCGGGCGCGGACGATCGGCGGCACCGGGCTGGGGCTGGCGATCTCGCGCGAGGACGCCACGCTGCACGGCGGCTGGCTGCAGGCCTGGGGACAGCCGGGGGAGGGCTCGCAGTTCAGGCTGACGCTGCCGAGGACGGCCGGGGCCGATCTGAAGGGCTCGCCGCTGTCGCTGGTGCCGCCGGAGATCGAGATGCGGCGTACGTGGCGCACGGCCATGACGCCGGTGCTGCTGCCGGCCTCGGCGGACGGGGCCGACCATGACGACGACTAGACGGGTGACCGGGCGGCGTGAGCGGGTGTGGCGGCTCGGCGCGGTGTTCGTGATCGGGGTCGCCGTGGTCTGCGCGGGCTCCGGCTGCACCGTGATCCCCGTGACCGGTCCCATCACCGTCAACGAGGCCGGCAGCGGCGACCCGCTGAGCAAGCCGTTCCACCGCATGATCGCCTTCCCGCCCGACAAGACCTGGAACGAGGAGCAGACGATCAGGGGTCTGCAGGCGGCCATGGCCGCCTACGCCGACGACCCGACCATCCTGCCCCAGTACCTGACCCAGGAGGCGCGGGCGAAGTGGAGCGCCTCGGGGCCGGTGACGGTCGTCGACGACGCGTTCGAGGTCGTGCCTTCCACCGAGCGCGAGGCGACGGAGCCGGTGGAGAAGGTCACGGTCAAGGGCCGGTGGGTGGCGCGCATCAAGGAGGACGACTCGTACGCCCCCACCGCCGGCCCCTGGGTGGACTCCTTCGAGCTGGTGAAGGCCGAAGGCGGCGGTTACCTGGTCAAGAGCCTGCCCAACGGGCTGCTGCTCACCGACTCCGACGTGAGCCGCGCGTACCGGGCCACGAACCTCTACTACCTGAACGGCAACAGCCCGAACACGCTGGTCGTGGACCGCGTGCGCCTGCGGCTGAAGCCGACGGAGACGTACGCGCAGACCATCCTGCAGCGCCTGCTCAAGAGCCCCACCTCGGCCCTGCAGGGGGCGGTGACGACGAGCTTCCCGCTCGACACCAAGGTCGAGTCGATCAGGTCCGGCGAGGACCGCGTGGTGATCAACCTCTCCGGCCCCCTCGACACCCTTGACCTGGGCGCCGAGGACTCCCTGCGGGCCCAGATCAGGTACAGCCTGAACAAGAACGAGATCGCCAAGGGCCGCGTCATCGAGATCCAGGTGAACGGGGAGTCCTACTCCATCGACCGGCCCGACTCCGACGACGACTGGCTGGACGCCACCAGCGACGCCGCGTACTACATCAGCAAGGGCGCGGTCCACTACATGAGCAAGGACGGGCCCGCGGGCAGCGTGCCGGGTCCGGCGGGGCAGGAGCGCGACGGCTTCCACGGCTTCGCCCTGTCCAAGGACGGTGGGTACGTCGCCGCGCAGACCTCCACCGGCATCTCGGTTGCGGCGCTGACGCAGTCGGGGCGCTGGCAGGAGGTCATCCAGGGCACTCTGACCCCGCCCACGTGGCACCGGGACGGGTCCCTGTGGACCTACGACCAGACGAACGCCGCCCTGCTCCGGTACGACCCGCTCAGCGGGAAGGGACCCCAGCGGATCTCCGCGCCCAAGCTGACCGGGCTGGACGTCACCCGGCTCAGGATCGCCAGGGACGGCGTGCGGGTGGCGGTCACCACCGGTCAGAACACGGTCCAGATCGGCGCGCTCACGGGCGGGGCGGCGGGGATGATGCTGGGCAACTTCCAGGCACTGACCACCACCGAGGGGGGAAACAAGATCCTCGACGTGGCCTGGGAGGATGACGAGCACCTGCTGGTGCTGGTGGAGGGCCAGGCGGGGCAGGTGCTCAACGAGATCAACGTGGGGGACGGGGAGATCGAGGGAGTGCCGCTGAAGGAGCCGCTCGCGGCGGTGGCCGCGGTGAACGACCGCGTGCTGGCGGAGGCGAAGACGGCCAAGGGCAACCAGATCATGGAGCTCGGCCAGGACCGGCAGTCCTGGACCACCAAGATCGAATCCGGCGCCAGCACCCCGCTCTTCCCCCTGGGTTAGCCGTACCGGCCACGGACGGAAATTGTCGGTCGCGGGCGGCATCCTGGCACGCGTGCTGACCGCCGTGCTCGACCTCGTCCTCCCGCAGTCCTGCGCCGGGTGCGCCGCCGGTGGTGCGCGGTGGTGCGCGGGCTGTCAGGCCGAGCTCGTCGGCGCGCCCGCCAGGCGGTTGCCCGAGCCCGTGCCGGACGGCCTGCCCGACTGCTGGTCGGCGGCACCGTACGAGGGCGCGGTGCGCAGGGCGGTCGTGGCGTACAAGGAGCGGGGCGCGGTGGCGTTGGCGGAGGTGCTGGCGGAGGCCGTGGCGTTCACCGTGGTGACGGCGGTCAACGGCGCGAAGGCACCCTGGGCCGGCGGGCGGTTCGCGGTGGTGCCGGTGCCGAGCGCGCGGCG
>NZ_JBSFTC010000246.1:0-17019 GCF_053590415.1 Nonomuraea sp. NPDC003201 | reverse complement strand
CTGCCGCTGGCCGCCCGACAGCTCGCGCGGGTGGCGGCCGGCGACGCCGGGCGGCAGGCCGACGCGTTCGAGCAGGTCGAGCACCCGCGCCCGGCGCTCGGCCGCGGGCAGGTCGAGCGGCTCGGCGACCAGGCGGCCGACGGTGTGGCGGGGGTCGAAGGAGTCGAGCGGGTTCTGGGAGATGAGCTGGATGCGGCGGCGGAGGGGGCGGCGCCGGCGTTCGGGCACGTGGCTCCACGGGCGGCCGTGCAGGGTGACCCGGCCCGCGTCGGGTTCGAGCAGGCCGAGGGCCAGGCGGGCCAGGGTGGTCTTGCCCGAGCCCGACTCGCCGACGACGCCGAGCGTCTCGCCCTCGTACAGGGTGAACGAGACGTCGTCGACCACCCGGCGTGGCCCGTACGACCTGGACAGGCCGGTGCCGGCGAGCACCGGCGCCGACAGGTCCGGCGCGCGGCGCGGCAGCGGCGAGCCCGGCGGCGCGGTGGACAGGCGGGTGCCCCGTGAGGCGGCCGACGGGACGGCGGCCAGCAGCGAGCGGGTGTAGTCGTGCGCGGGCGCCGACAGCACGCTCCCGGCAGGGCCCTCCTCGACGACGCGGCCGTCCTTCATGACGAGGATGCGGTCGGCGATCGAGGCGACGACGGCCAGGTCGTGGCTGATCAGCAGCAGCGCGCAGCCGGCGGCCCGGCGCTCGGCCAGCAGCCGCAGGATCTGGGCCTGCACGGTGACGTCGAGCGCGGTGGTCGGTTCGTCGGCGATGATCAGCTCGGGTCCGGCCGCGATGGCCGAGGCGATCAGCACCCGCTGCCGCAGCCCGCCGGAGAGCTGGTGCGGGTGCTGCCCGGCACGCAGCTGCGGTTCGGGCACGCCGACCGCGTCGAGCAGTTCGAGCGTCCTGTCGCGGCGCCGTGCTCGCGGGACGACGTCGTGGACGGCCAGCACCTCGCCGATCTCGGCCCCCACGGTCCGCAGCGGGTCGAGGGAGACCAGCGCGTCCTGCAGCACCAGCCCGGCGAACCCGCCGCGCAACCCGCGCCACTGAGCCGGTCCGAAGCCGAGCGCGTCCCGGCCGCCGACGCTGAACGCGGCCGCCCGCACGGTGGCGCCCGGCCCGGCCAGGCCGAGCAGCGTGCGGGCCGTGACGCTCTTGCCGGACCCGGACTCGCCGACGACGGCCACGCACTCGCCGGGAGCGAGCGACAAGGAGAGGCCGCGCACGACCTCGGTCCCGCCGAAGCTCACGCGCAGGTCTTCCACGGCGACCAGGGTGGCGACGGTCGGAGGGGAGGCAAAGGTCGTCATGGGGTTCTCCCCTCGAAGCGGCGTTGGAGCCGGCGGCCGACGACGGTGAGGCTGACCACGGTCAGCGTGATCGCGACACCCGGGAACAGCGCCTCCCACCAGGCGACCCGCAGGTAGTTGCGGGCCTCGGAGAGCATCGCGCCCCATTCGGCGGCCGGGGGCTGCGGGCCCATGCCGAGGAAGCTGAGCCCGGAGGCGGCGATGACGGCCTGGCCGAGCCCGATGGTGGCCAGGACGGGGATCGGCCCGAGCACGTTCGGCAGCACGTGCCCGGCGGTGATCGCGGCCCTGGACCGGCCGAACGTGACGGCCTGCTCGACGTACCCGGAGTGGCGCACGACGAAGGTCTGTGCGCGGATGACGCGGGCGTAGTTGGGGATCTGGGCGACCGCGATGGCGAAGATGACGTTGCCCGTGCCGGGGCCGGTGACGGCGATGACGAGCAGGGCGAGCAGCAGCTCCGGCAGGGTGGACAGGACGTCGAACGACCTGGCCAGCGCCTCGTCCAGCCACTTCGGCGACAGCCCGGCGGCCAGGCCGAGCAGCACCCCGGCGGCCACCGCCAGGGCGGTCGCGGTGACGCCGATGCTGAGCGAGTGGCGGGCGCCGTGGACGACCCTGGACAGCACGTCGCGGCCGAGGTGGTCGCTGCCGAACCAGTGCGCGCCGCCGGGCGGCGCGAGCGCGCTCACCGGGTCGGCCGCCAGCGGGTCCACGCCGGTCAGCAGCCCGGGTGCGGCCACCGCCACCGCAAGCAGGACGAGGAACGCCGCGGGCGCGAGCAGCGAGCGCGACGAGGACACGGCCGCGAGCAGCGAGCGCGACGAGGACACGGCCGCGAGCAGCGAGCGCGACGAGGTCACGGCCGGCCTCCGATCCGGGGGTCGATGGCGCGGTAGGCCAGGTCGAGGAGGGTGCTGATGGTCACGTACACGATGGCCGACAGCAGGACGACGGCCATCACCACCGGCATGTCCCGGCCGGTGACGGCCTGCATCGCCACCTGCCCGAGCCCCGGCCGGCCGAAGAGCACCTCGGTGATGACGGCCCCGCCGAGCAGCGTGCCGGTGAACCAGCCGGCCAGCGTCACGGCGGGGATCAGCGCGTGCCGGAGCGCGTGCCTGGCCACCAGCCGCGGCTCGCTCAGCCCGCGGGCCCTGGCCGTGACCGCGAACGGCTGCTCCAGCGCCCGCTCCAGGCCGCCGCGCAGCACCTGCCCGAGCACGCCCGCGATCGGCAGGCCCAGCGCGAGCGCGGGCAGCACGAGCGCCTGCGGCCCGGACGCGCCCGACACGGGGAACCAGCCGAGCGTGAACGAGAACACCGCCAGCAGCACCAGCCCGATCAGGAACGGCGGCACCGACACCGAGACCAGCTCGGCCGCCGAGGCCGCGCCGCGCAGCCACCGGCCCCGCCCGGCGGTCACGACGGCGATCACCCCGGCGAGCGACACCCCGACCCCGGCCGCCGCCAGCGTGAGCTGCAGGGTCGGGCCCAGCTGGGTCGCCAGGATCTCGCCGACGCCGAGCTGGAGCTGGTACGAGCGGCCGAGGTCGCCGTGGAGCAGCCGCCACAGGTAGGACGCGTACTGGACGACCTCCGGCCGGTCGAGCCCCCATTCGGCGACGATCCGCGCCCGGATCCCGGGGGTGTCGGGGCCGTCGCCGACCAGGATGTCGATGGTGTCACCCGGCGCGAGCAGCAGCGCGACGTACGAGGCGCTGGCCGCCGCCCAGAGCACGGCGAGCCCGGCGAGCACCCGCTTGACGACACCCCTGACCCGGGCTTTGGCCGCGTCCCTGCCGCGGGCTTTGACGGCGTCCCTGCCGCGGGCTTTGACGGCGTCCCTGCCGCGGGCTTCAGCGGCGTCCCTGTCGCGGGCCGCCACCGGCTGTCCGGTCATGTGCCGACCCGGACGTCGTACGCGCTGCGCGGCGTGCCGGAGCCGGCCTCGAAGCCCAGGCCCTGGACGCTCTTCTGTGCCGCGATCTGGTCGGCGGGCACGTAGACCGGGAACACGATCGCCTTGTCCTTGACCACGGCCCGCTGCACCTTGGCGTACAGCTCCTCGCGCTCGTCCAGGGAGGCGGAGGCCGCGGCCGTGGCCAGCCACTTCTCCACGTCGGGGTCGGAGAAGCCGGTGCGGTTGATCGGCCCCTTGCGCGGCAGGATCAGGTTGAGCGCCGCGCCCGCGTCGGCGTCGCCGCGGGAGTTCTCGAAGATCTCGTACTCCCCCTCGGTGTAGGCCTTCTGCGCCGTCCCCTGGTCCACGATCTTGACCTGGAAGTCGATCCCGGCGCTCTGCTTCACCTGCGCCTGGATCGCCTGGGCGAGGATGTCGCGGCGGTCGCGGACGAACGGCGCGGAGGCGACGGAGCGCACGGTGAGCCGCCTGCCGTCCTTGACCCGGTAGCCCTGGGCGTCGCGCTGCTTCCAGCCGGCCGCGTCGAGCAGGGCGTTGGCCTTGGCGGTGTCGCCGCCGAAGGCGCCCTCCAGCGAGGCGTCGTAGAACGGCCCGCCCTTGGTGACGACGCTCCACGCCCTGGTGGCGGTGCCCTGGTAGACGGCCTTCAGCACCGCGTCCACGTCCACGGCCTCGCGGAACGCCTCCCGTACGCGCTGGTCGTCGAAGGGGGCGTGGGCGGTGTTGAAGTAGTAGGAGAAGGAGGTGCCCGAGTTGAGCGAGGTCTGGTACGTCAGACCCGGATCCTGCTTGATCATGGCGGCGTCGGTGGCCGGGACGCCCTCGATGACCTGCACCTGCCCCGAGGTGAGCGCGCCGACGCGCACCGCCGCCTCCGGCAGGAACCGGTACGTGATCCGCGACAGGTAGGCCGGCCCCTGGTGCCCGGCCCCGGCGGGCGGCCACTTGTAGTCCGGGTTGCGCCGGTAGCGGATCTCCTGGCCCCGCACGTACGACTCCAGGATGAACGGCCCGGTGCCGACCAGGTCGGGCCCGCCGGACTTGAGGTCCTTGGCCGCCTTCAGCGACTTCGGCGAGACCTGTCCCGCGAGGGGCGAGGCGAGGAAGTCGAGGAAGAGCGCGTCCGGCTCCTTCAGCGTGATCTCGACGGTGGTCGGCGACTTCACCTCGGCCTTGGCGAAGGACTTGAGCTGGATGGAGGCGATGCCAGGGTTGTAGCCGGGTACCAGGAACTGCTCCAGGTTCGCCTTGACCGCCGCCGCGTCGAACTTCGTGCCGTCGTGGAAGGTCACGTCGTCGCGTAGTTCCAGCGTGTACGTCAGACCGTCGTCCGACACCTTCCACGACTTGGCCAGCCAGGGCTGGAACGTGCCGTCCTTCTGGCGCGAGAGCAGCGCGTCGAACTGGTTGAACACGAGCAGCCTGACCTTGTTCTGGCCCCATTGCTGGGGGTTCAAGGTGAGCGGCTGGGTCTCGATGGCCCAGGTCAGGGAGGTGTCCTGGGTTTGCTGGGCGGGCTGCTGAGAGCCGCAGGCGGTCAGGGAGACGACGAGGACGAAGGGGACGATGCCCTTGAGTCTCTTCACACGCATTCCTTGGGGCCGAGGCATTACCTAGCTAAACGGTAGGTAATGCATGAATGCCTGTCAACGTCATCTCGATAGGCTTGATCCCCACGGACTCGAAGGAGCCAGCCCGATGATCTTCATTACCGCCAAGTTCCGCATCCTGCCCGAGCACGCCGACCGCTGGCCGGAGATCGTCGCCGACTTCACCGAGGCGACCAGGGCCGAGCCGGGCTGCCTGTGGTTCGACTGGTCGCGCAGTATCGAGGATCCGGTGGAGTACGTCCTGGTGGAGGCATTCCGCGACGGCGACGCCGGGGCGGCGCACGTCCAGTCGGCCCACTTCAAGCAGGCCCAGCAGACGCTGCCGCCCCACCTCGCCGAGACGCCGCGCATCGTGAACGCCACCGTCCCGCAGGACGACTGGTCCCTGCTCGGCGAACTCGCCGTCCCGGACCGCGACTAGCGCCCCGGGCATGGGAGCGGCGGCCGCCCCTCCGAAGCCCCAGAGTCCGGGCGCGGCGGCCGCCCCTCCGAAGCCCAGGGGCCCGCGTGTGGCGGCCGCCCCTCCGAAGCCCAGGGGCCGCGTGTGGCGGCCGGCCCACCGAAATCCCGGGGCCCGGACGTGGCGGCCGACCTTCCGAAATCCGAGGGCCCGAGCGAGGCGTCCCCCTTCCCCCCGAAGGGACCTTCGCCGGAGTACGGCGGTCAGCGGTCCTGGCGGACGTTGCCGTAGGTGAACAGGCTGATCGGCCCGGGACCCGCCACGGCCCGCTCGGCGGTGACGGCCAGCGCGATCGTGTTGGTCCCGTGCTCGTCCAGGATCCCGGCGGGCAGCACGAAGTCGCGCTGAGGGCCGATGTCGCCGCCGTACTGGCCGACGTTCCAGCCGTTCAGGAAGATCTGCACGCGGTACGCGGGCGACGGGTCGCCGCCGAAGCGGAGCCCGACCGGCGCGTCCTGGCCCTTGGGGAGGTCGAGGCGGAACGCGGTCCTGAGCCAGGTAACGCCGGGGGCCAGCTCAGCGCTGGCGGTTTTCCAGGATTTATCGGGATAAGTCGGCAGATGCCAGCCGGTGCGCTCCCCGTACAGGCCGCCGTTGTTGAGCGGCCCGCGCAGCGGGTCCGTGCCGGGTGAGCCCTGGATGCGCCACGAGATCGGGATGCCGCCAATAGTGGCGGCCACCAGGCCGCGCGGCCGCCGCGCCGACGCCCGCGGGCGCTCCCAGCAGGACGCGGAGCAGGACCAGGAACACCGCGAGCAAGCGCCTCATGGTCGCCTTCCAGGGTCGGCTGCGGACAGGTCTTTAATTTGGCGACCATCCAAACAAAAGTCAACGGATCAGCCTTGCGGGACGATCACCACGCACGGCCTGTTACCGGAAAGTTACAAGCGCCGCGAAACCCTTCGCACGGCGTTCTCCCAGCTCATCGCCACATTCGTGGTTTTTTCCGGGTTATTGACGAAAAACACGAGAGGTCGGCACACTTCGCGTTATGTCACACCCCCGTGGTCCCTTGGCGCAGCTGAGGCGCGGGCACGAAGAGCTCGTGCTCGGGCTGCTGCGCAAGCACGGCCCGCTCAGCCGGGGCGAGCTCGGCAAGCTCTGCCAGCTCTCCCGCACCACCCTGTACGACATCCTCGCCGGGCTGGTCGCCGGCGGCGCGGTCGTCACCGCCAGCCCGCAGGACGCCCCGCGCGGCCGCGGCCGGCCGGCCGAGACGCTGACCCTCAACCCGGAGGCCGGCCAGGCCATCGGCATCGACTTCGCCCGCCGCGCGGTGCACGTCGCCGCCGTCAACCTGGCGCACGAGATCGTCGGCTCGGCCAGCGAGCCGCACGACGCCGACCTGCCCTGGGAGCAGCGGGTGGACCTGGCCGAACGGCTCGTCGGCTCCCTCAACGACGGCGGCCTGCGGCTGGGCGCGCTCAGCGCGATCGGCGCCGGCGTGGTCGGCCCGGTCGGCTGGCCGGAGCCCGAGGACGACCTGGACCCGGACGAGCCCGCCCACCCCGTGCAGTCGCTGCTGCGCGAGCGGTTCGGCGCGCCGGTGCTGGTGGACAACAACACCAGGCTGGCCGCCCTCGGCGAGGCGATCTGGGGCGCCGCCGCCGGCGACCGGGACGTGCTCTACCTGCGCCTGTCCCACGGTGTCGGCGGCGGCCTGGTGGTCGGCGGCGCGCTGCACCGCGGCGCGTACGGGCTGTCCGGCGAGTTCGGCCACATCACGGTCGACCCGGACGGCGCGCCCTGCGACTGCGGCGGCGCCGGCTGCCTGGAGACCGTGGCCTCGATAAGAGCCGTGCTGGACGCCTACCGCGCCGCGGGCGGGCGGGCCGACGACGTGCCCGAGCTGGTGAAGGCGATCAGGGCGGGCGACGACACGGCCCTGACCCTCCTGAAGGACGTCGGCGGCGCGATCGGCGGCGTGCTCGCGGCCGTGTGCAACGCGATCGGCCCCTCCGCGATCGTGGTCGGCGGCGAGCTGGCGGAGACCGGCCCCGCGCTGATCGAGCCGGTCGAGCAGGCGCTGCGCGCCCGGGTCATGCCGGTCTCCAGGCACCGCGTCAGCCTGCGGCGGGCCACGCTCGGCGAGGCCGCGGGCGCCCTCGGCGGCATCGCCCTGGTGCTGCACGAGTCCCCGCTGCTGTCCCGCTACCCCGCCGGCCCCGATCTCGCGCCCGACCTCCTCGAGGACACCAAGCAGAGGCAACCATGACTCAGCTCACCACGCTGGCCAAATCCCCGGCGGTGCGGCGCGCCCCCAGGCGTCCCCAGCGGGCCGTCGCGCTCAACCTGATCGCGGTCGCCGCCGGGCTGGCCGTCTGGACGCTGCTGGGCGTTCTGGGCGTGCAGGCCCTGCCGACCCCGCTCGAGGTCGCGGCCAAGGCAGGCGAGCTGATCGCCGACGGCACGCTCCTGGGCGACGCGCTGGCCAGCCTGCGCAGGGTGCTGCTGGGCTTCCTGCTCGGCACCCTGCTGGCCGTCCCGATCGGCTTCCTCATGGGCTGGTACGCCACCGCGCGCGGCCTGCTCGAGCCCTACATCCAGTTCTTCCGGACCATCCCGCCCCTGGCGATCATCCCGCTGGCCATCGTGCTCCTCGGCATCGGCGAGGTGCCGAAGGTCTTCGTGATCTTCCTGGCGGCCTTCCTGTCCAGCGTCGTGGCGACCTTCCAGGGCGTGGTGGACGTGGACAGGACCCTGATCAACGCCGCCCGCGTGCTCGGCGCGTCCGACCGGACGATCTTCCTCAAGGTCGTGGTGCCGGCCTCCACGCCGTTCATCCTGGTCGGCATGCGGGTCGGGCTCGGCTCGGCCTGGGGCACGCTGGTCGCCGCGGAGCTGATCGCCGCCCAGGAGGGCCTGGGCTTCCGCATGCAGCAGGCCCAGCTCTACTACGACCTGTCCACGATCTTCGTGGGCCTGATCGCCATCGGCGTGCTCGGCCTGCTGATGGACCGGCTGCTGCTGCTGGCCGAGCGCCACCTCACCGACTGGCAGGAACGCCGATGAACAGCAAGATCTCGTTCCGGGACGTGGTCAAGACGTACCCGATGAAGGACACCACGTTCAACGCGCTCGACCGCGTGTCGCTGGACATCGCCGACCGCGAGTTCGTCACGGTCGTGGGCCCGTCGGGGTGCGGCAAGAGCACGCTGATGAGCATGGCGGCCGGGCTGGTCGAGCCCACGTCGGGCGAGGTGCTGGTGGACGGCGTGCCGGTCACCGGGCCGGGGCCCGAGCGGGGGGTGATCTTCCAGCAGTACGCGCTGTTCCCGTGGCTGACCGTGCGCAAGAACGTCGAGTTCGGGCTGAAGCTGGCCGAGCTGCCCGCCGACGAGCGCAGGCGGCGGGCCGAGCGGGCGATCGAGCTGGTCGGGCTGTCCGACTTCGCCGACGCGCTGCCCAAGACGCTGTCCGGCGGCATGAAGCAGCGCTGCGCGATCGCCCGCGCGTACGCGGTGAACCCGCAGGTCCTGCTCATGGACGAGCCGTTCGGCGCGCTCGACGCGCTCACCCGGGTGCAGCTGCAGGACCAGCTGCTCGACACCTGGAGCCAGGAGCAGCGCACGGTCATGTTCATCACCCACGACGTGGACGAGGCCGTCTACCTGGCCAGGCGCGTGATCGTCATGGCGGCCAGGCCCGGCCGCGTCCAGCAGGTCATCGACGTGGACCTGCCCTACCCGAGGACAGAGGAGATGCGGCTGTCGCCCGAGTTCGGGCGGATCCGCAACGAGGTCTGGCACTCCGTCTACCACCAGGCACCCGCGGCCTGACCCTGCTCCCTCCTCCCTCCCCCCTCCCCCCCCCTTCCCGAAAGGAGCCACCCGCCATGCGTTCTCTTCGCCGCGCCCTGACGGCCGCCACGGCGGCGACCGTGCTGGCACTCTCCGTGACCGCCTGCTCCGGCGACGGCAGCACGGTCCGCTTCGGCTACATCAGCGACTACAACGGCGCCAGCCTGCTCGCGATCGCGAACAAGCAGGGCCTGTGGCAGAAGCAGGGCCTCACTCCCGAGATCAAGGTCTTCACCAACGGGCCGCTGCAGATCCAGGCGCTCGGCGCGGGCGACCTCGACTTCGGCTACATCGGCCCGGGCGCCATGTGGCTGCCCGCCACCGGCAAGGCCAAGGTCGTCGCGATCAACACGCTCGCGTACGCCGACCGCGTCATCGGCCGCCCCGGCATCTCGACCATGCAGGACCTCAAGGGCAAGAAGGTCGGCGTGCCCGAGGGCACGTCCGGCGACATGGTGCTCAACCTGGCGCTGAAGAAGGCCGGGATGACCGCCCAGGACATCCAGAAGGTGCCGATGGACCCGGCCACCGTCGTGTCGGCGTTCTCGGCCGGCCAGATCGACGGCGCCGGCATCTGGTACCCGCTGATCGACACGATCAAGCAGAAGGTGCCGGGCATGGTGGAGGTGGCCAGCACCAGGGAGTTCCCGGACAACTCGTTCCCGACCGCGTTCGTCGGCGGCCCCAAGGTGGACCAGGAGCTCACCGGCAAGGTCATCAAGGTGCTGCAGGAGGCCAACGACTGGCGGGCCGCCCACCCCGACGAGGCGATCACCGAGGCCGCCACGCTGCTCAAGCTCGACCCGGCCAAGGTCAAGGCCGACGCGGCGAACGTCCAGACGATGACGACGGCCGACCTGGTCGCCAAGACCAAGGACGGCACGGTCGCCAAGTGGCTGAACAGCCTGGGCGACTTCTTCGTCGGCACCGGCCAGCTCAAGTCGCGGCCCGACCCCGCCACGTACTACACCGGCGACCTCTACGAGAAGGCGTTCAGCAAGTGAACCTGCTGTTCCTGATGACCGACCAGCACCGCGTCGACACCCTGGGCTGCTACGGCAACCCGCACGTGGCGACGCCCAACCTGGACAGGCTGGCCGAGACCGGCACCCGGTTCGACCGGTTCTACACGCCGACGGCCATCTGCACGCCGGCGCGGGCCAGCCTGCTCACCGGGCAGGCGCCGTTCCGGCACCGGCTGCTGGCGAACTACGAGCGCAACGTCGGCTACCTGGAGGACCTGCGGGAGGACGCCTTCACCTTCCCCGGCGCGCTGAAGGAGCGCGGCTACCAGCTGGGTCTGATCGGCAAGTGGCACGGGGGCACCACGCGCAACGCCGCCTCCTACGGCTTCGACGGGCCCGACCTGCCCGGCTGGCACAACCCGGTCGATCACCCCGACTACCTGGCGTACCTGGAGGAGCGGGGGCTGCCGCCGTACCGGATCTCGGACCTGATCCGGGGCACCACGCCCAACGGCAACCAGGGCAACCTGCTGGCCGCGCGGCTGCACCAGCCGGAGGAGGCCACGTTCGAGCACTACCTGGCGACCCGGACCATCGAGCATCTGGACAGGTACGCGGCCGACGGCCGGCCGTTCTTCCTGGCCGCGCACTTCTTCGGGCCGCACCTGCCCTACCTGCTGCCGGACGAGTACTTCGACATGTACGACCCGGCGCTGGTCGAGCTGCCGCCGTCGATCGCTGAGACGTTCGAGGGCAAGCCGCCGGTGCAGCGCAACTACAGCGAGCACTGGACGTTCGACACGATCCCGATCGAGGTCACGCGGAAGCTGATCGCGGTCTACTGGGGCTACGTGACGCTGATCGACCGGCAGCTCGGGCGGATCCTCGACCGCCTCGACGAGCTGGGTCTGTCGGACCAGACCTCGGTCTTCTTCACCGCCGACCACGGCGAGTTCACCGGCGCGCACCGGCTGCACGACAAGGGCCCGGCGATGTACGAGGACATCTACCGCATCCCCGGCATCGTCCGGATCCCCGGCGCGGAACCGCAGGTCAGGACCGAGTTCGTGACGCTCACCGACTGCACCGCGACGATCCTGGAGCTGGCGGGCTGCGACACCGAGCCGGCGGTGGACAGCCGCAGCCTGGTGCCGCTGGTCCGCGGCGAGCGTCCGGAGTGGCCGGGCGAGCTGCTCGCCGAGTTCCACGGCCACCACTTCCCCTACCCGCAGCGGATGCTCCGCGACGACCGCTACAAGCTGGTCGTCAACCCGGAGTCGGTCAACGAGCTGTACGACCTGCACGCCGACCCGTACGAGCTCAGCAACCGCTACACCCACCCCGAGCTGGCCCCGGTCCGCCGCCGCCTGATGCGCAGGATGTACGACCTGCTCCGGGAGCGCGGCGACAACTTCTACCACTGGATGACCCCGATGTACGACATCGGCCATTCCGACTACGACCCCACGCTGAGCGCTTTCGAGAAAGAGGGCACCACGGGATGAAGATCCTCTTAGGCGTCGCCGCCCTGCTGTCCGGGCTGTTCACCAACCCGGTCTCGGCCGGCGTGGTCGACTCCCTCCCCGACCCGACGGTGATCCACGCCAGGGACGGGCTCTGGTACGCCTACGGCACCCAGAACCCCGTGTTCAGCAGCAAGGGCGAGGCCGGCGAGCGGATGCTGCCGATCCTGCGCTCCAAGGACCTGGTGAGCTGGGAGTACGCCGGCGAGGTCTTCACCCCGCAGACCAAGCCCGCCTGGCACGCCGGCGCCCGGCTCTGGGCCCCCGACATCCGCTACGTCGACGGGCAGTACCACCTCTACTACTCGCTGGCCTCCGGCGACGTCGGCCTGGCCACCGCGCCGGGCCCGACGGGCCCGTGGACGGACCGGGGCGACGTGATCCCGGCCGCCGCCCAGGACGCGTGCCCGACGAACACCATCGACCAGGCCCAGTTCACGGACGTGGACGGCGGCCACTACCTGTACTGGGGCAGCTACGACACCATCTGCGCCGCGCGGATGAACGCCGACGCCACCCGCGTCGAGGGCCCGGTGACGCAGATCGCCAGGGGCCGCCGGATGGAGGGCGGGTACGTGGTCCGCCGCGGCGGCTTCTACTACCTGTTCTACTCCGACGCCGGCTGCTGCGACGGCTCCTACAGCGGCTACCAGGTCAAGGCCGGCCGCGCCACCAGCCCGCTCGGCCCGTTCACGGACGACGAGGGCGTGGACCTGATGGAGCTGACCTCCAAGGGCGCCATCGTCGTCGGCGCGAACGGCAACCGCTGGGCCGGGCCGGGCCACAGCGGCTTCGTCACGGACCTGTCCGGCCAGGACTGGCTGGTCTACCACGCCATCTCGACGGCCGACCCGGACTTCCCGCCGATCGCCAACGGGCCGTCGGGGCTGACCAAGCGCCCGCTGCTGATCGACCGGCTGGACTGGATCGACGGCTGGCCCGTGGTCCGCGCGGGGGCCGGTCCGTCGGAGGGCGCCCAGCCCGCGCCGGTCACCTCGTACGACGCGGGGGGCACCTTCGGCGACGGCTCGCTGAGCGGCTGGCAGGCCGGGCCCGGCTGGCAGGCGAGGACCGGCCAGGACGCCCACGGGTACGCGGGCCACACGGGCCCCCTCTCCTACCTGGTCTCGGCGAAGAAGACGCCGGCCGCCGACGTGCGGGCGCAGGCGGACCTGCGGGTGACCTCCGGCGCGGCAGGGCTCACGCTCGCCCACGTCAACCGGAACAACCACGTGGCGGCCTGGCTCGACCGGGACCGCAACGCCCTGGTCACCGACGTGGTGATCGGCGGCACGAGTCGCGGCGTCCAGGTGACGGCGCTGCCCGCCGGGTTCGACCTCGGCACCTGGCACACCGTGGTCGCCGAGCTGCGCGGCACCCGGCTCACCGTCCAGGTGAGCGGCGACAAGCTCGGCGATCCGGTCGCGGAGCAGACGCGCTCCCTGCCGCGGGCCGCCGCCCGCCCCGGCTCGGTCGGCGCGGTGGCGCGCGGCGCGGCCGACGCCGACAACGTCGGGGCCGCCAGGCTGTACACGCCCGTCACGCAACGGGTGCCCGAGCCGTCGCCCGGGGAGCTGCTGCCGGAGTTCGGCGACGAGTTCGACGGCACGGCGATCGACGCGAAGTGGCAGTGGGTGCGCGGCCCGGCGGCGGGGGTCGCCGTCTCCGGCGGCGTGCTGTCCTGGCCCACCCAGAACGCCGAGCTGCACCGGGGCACCAACACGGCGTCGGTGCTGCTGCGGGAGGCGCCGCAGGGCGACTACACGGTGGAGGCGAAGCTGGACTTCGCGCCGACGCAGGGCAACCAGCAGGCCGGGCTCGTGCTGTACGAGAACGACGACCGGTACTTCAAGATGGCCCACTCGGTGCTGCCGCTGGCCCGCGGCAACGGGGCGATGCTGCAGGTCAGCGAGTTCTCCAAGGAGGGCGAGCGGCCGACGACCACGCCGCCGACCGCCGTGTTCAACGGGCCGATGTTCGGGGGGCCGACGGCCGGGACGATGTGGTTGCGGATGTCGTACCACTTCGACGCGGCGAACGGCGAGAACGAGGTGCGGGCGGCGACCAGCCGGGACGGCCGGCGCTGGGTGCGCAACGGCGTGTGGACCCTTCCGGCGAAGGGACCGCTCAGGATCGGGCTGATCTCGATGAACCGCTCGGGCGCCCTCGCCGAGTTCGACTACGTCCGCACGTACCGCGACTGACACGCGCCGTCCCGTGGGCGCCCCCTGAAGGCGGGTCAGTGGGCGCCCACGTCGGTGGACAGTCACGTGAAGGTGGTGACGATGATCTCGTCGAACGACAGCGCGAACGCCAGCGGCCCGCCCGCCGGCAGCGCCGAGCGCATCATCGGGAACGTCACCAACCGGAAGGTGGTGAACGGGTCCGCCCCCGGATCCGCCGACGCCTCCTCCAGCGAGCCGCCCATCCGCGCGATCCCGGTCACGATGCCCGGCAGGGCGATGGGCAGAATGCCGACCTCGCGCTGCGGCTCCTTCAGCTCGACCTGCATCTCCTCGCGCAGCTTGAGGTCGAGCGCGCCGAGCGGCTCGTCCAGCAGCCCTGGAAGCCATGGCCCGCAACGGAACGCAAGTCAACGCAAGAAATCAGCAGATTCGCGAAACTACTTCACAACATCTTGTGCATCGGTGTGCGGACGCCTACTGTCGCCTCACCCCCCGAGAGAAACGAGCACCGGATGCCACGCACGGTCCTGGCTGTCTTATGCGCGGCCGCGACGGCCCTCGCCGCCTCCCCGGCCCACGCCGCTTCCGGCCCCGCCCCCGTCGTGACGCGGGCGGCCCTCGATCCGGCGCTCGTCGCGGGGCGGGGCGCCGCCGTGGACTTCCTGGAGCAGGAGGCGGAGAACGCCGTCACGAACGGCACGGTCATCGGCCCCGACCGCGGCGCGTACACGCTGCCCGCGGAGGCGTCGGGCCGGAAGGCGGTGCGGCTGGCGCCGGGGCAGCACGTGGAGTTCACGCTGCCGCGCGCGGCCGACGCGATCACCGTCCGCTACAGCATCCCCGACGCGCCCGGCGGGGGCGGCATCACCGCGCCGCTCGACGTCACGGTCAACGGCAAGGGCCGCCGGACCATGACGCTGACGTCCCGGTACGCGTGGCTGTACAACCAGTACCCGTTCTCCAACGACCCCGGCGCCGGCCTGCTGCACCCCGACTGGTGGATCACCGAGTGCTCGTGCGTGCCGAGCGCCACGACGCCGCCGCCCGCGATCGCGAAGCCGTTCCGCCCGAACCACTTCTACGACGAGCAGCGCCTGCTGCTCGGCCACACGTACCGCGCGGGCGACCGGGTACGCCTCACGGCCCCCACGGGGAGCGCCGCCGCGTGGACGGTCATCGACCTGCTGGACTCCCAGCTCGTGGGACCGCCGCGGGTCAGGCTCGCGGCGGCCAATGTGCTGGCGTTCGGGGCCGACCCGTCCGGACGGCGCGAGTCGTCGGACGCGTTCGACCGGGCCATCGCCTTCGCCCAGCGCAAGCGGCTGGAGGTGTACGTCCCGCCGGGCACGTACCAGGTGAACCGGCACATCATCGTGGACGACGTGACCATCACGGGCGCGGGGAACTGGTACACGATCATCAAGGGCCATGAGGTCCCGCTCGGGAGCCCGGCGCCGGACGGCTCGGTGCACACGGGCCTCGGCTTCTACGGCAAGCCCGGCGGCAGCACGAACGTGCACCTGTCGGGGTTCGCCATCGAGGGGGACGTGCGGGAGCGCGTCGACACCGACCAGGTGAACGCGATCGGCGGCGCGATGAGCGATTCCACCATCGACGGCCTGCACATCCGGCACACCAAGGTCGGCATGTGGTTCGACGGGCCGATGACGAACATGCGGATCACGAACAACGTGATCGTCGACCAGATCGCCGACGCCGTGAACTTCCACACCGGCGTCACCGGCTCCGTCGTGTCGAACAACTTCATCCGCAACAGCGGCGACGACGCGCTGGCCATGTGGTCGGAGAAGAGCGCCGACAGCGGTAACACGTTCGACCACAACACCGTCCAGACGCCCGTGCTCGCCAACGGCATCGCCGTCTACGGCGGCAGGGACAACACGATCTCGAACAACCTCGTGGCCGACCCGGTCAGGGAGGGCAGCGCCATCCAGGTCGGCTCCCGCTTCGGCGCCGAGCCGTTCACCGGGCGGCTGCTGATCACCGGCAACACCACGGTCAGGTCCGGGACGTACGAGCTGAACTGGAACATCGGGCTCGGGGCCATCTGGTTCTACGCGCTGGAGAGGGACATCTCCGCGGACGTCCAGGTGGTCGGCAACCACTTCCTGGACAACACGTACAACGCGATCATGCTGGTGAGCGAGTGGTCGGTGAAGGACCTGTACTCGATCACGAACGTGCACTTCAAGGACATCCGGGTCGACGGGACCGGGACGTCGGTGGTGAGCGCGCGGGTGAAGGGGTCGGCGACGTTCGAGAACGTGGACGCGCGGAACGTCGGCGCGGTCGGGGTGAACAACTGCGGCTCGTTCGGCTTCCCGCCCACGGGCTCGGAGTTCGCCCTGACCGATCTCGGCGGGAACGACGGTGGCGGCGCGGCGGGGCCCTGGCTGGCGCCGTGGCTCCTGCCGAACACCATCACCTGCGACGACCGTCCGCCGGTCGTGGCGCCCCCGCCCCCGTCCCCCTGGTGACCGGGCCGGCGCGCTCGCCGCGCCGGCCCTGCCGGGGGCTCACACCGGGCGGCGCATGGCCTCCAGGCCCCTGACCACGGTGGTGGTCAGGGTGCCGATCTCGGCGATGCCGATCGTCACCGCGTCGCCGTCCTGCAGCGTGAACGGCAGGTCCGGCACCAGGCTGGTGCCGGTGGCCAGCACGGCGCCGTCGGGGAAGGAGTCGGCGCGGAACAGGTAGCCCGCCAGCTCGTCGAGGCGCCGGTGCAGGCCCGACGTGGACGCCTTGCCGTCCCACACCGTCTCGCCGCCCCTGGCGATCGTGAGCGTGATGTCCAGCGCGTACGGGTCGGAGACCTCCCACACGGGACGGATCGCCGGGCCGACCGCGCACGCGCCGAGGTAGATCTTGGCCTGCGGCAGGTAGAGCGGGTTGACGCCCTCGATGGTGCGCGAGCTCACGTCGTCGACGACCGTGTAGCCCACGATCTCCCCCGCCGTGTTCAGCACCAGGCCGAGCTCCGGCTCCGGCACGTCGATCTCGGAGTCCGACCGCACCGCGATGCGCCCGCCGTCACCCGCGACCTTCCAGGCCACCGACTTGAAGAACAGCTCCGGGCGCTCGGCGTCGTAGACCAGCTCGTACACGTCGGCGGCGCGCTCGCTCTCCAGCACCCGCGCCTCGCGCGAGCGCCGGTACGTCACGCCGGCCGCCCAGACCTCCATCAGCCCGTCCACCGGCGCGAGCCGCCGCACGGACGCCGACGGGTGC
>NZ_JBSFTC010000245.1:0-17115 GCF_053590415.1 Nonomuraea sp. NPDC003201 | reverse complement strand
GGTGCGCCCGCTCGACCCGCTCCGCGCCGGACAGGCCGACGACCTGGCTGTCGACGACGATGCGGACCCCCGCCGCGCGGGCGGCCGCGACGCCGCCGGGGTGCGCGCGGAACGCGGCCCGCCGGTGCACCAGCGTGACCGACCAGGCCAGCGGCGCCAGGGCCAGCGACCAGTCGACCGCGCTGTCCCCGCCGCCCACGACCACGACGTGGTGGCCGGCGTGCGCGGACGGGTCCGGCACGAAGTACGTCAGCCCCCGCCCGAGCCATTCCTCGCCGGCCGGCAGCGGCCGCGGGGTGAACGTCCCGATGCCCGAGGTGAGCACGACGGCCCCGGCGCGGACCGCCGTGCCGTCGGACAGCACCACGACCGGCCTCGGGTCCGCGTCGCGGCGCAGCTCCACCGCCTGCCGCCCGAGCAGGTGGACCGGCTCGTACGCGGCCGCCTGGGCCGAGAGCGCCGCCACCAGCGAACGCCCGAGGACGCCGGGGACGCCGGCCACGTCCCGGATCTCCTTCTCCGGGTACAGGGCCGAGATCTGCCCGCCGACCTGGGGCAGCGCGTCGACGAGTACGGTGCGCAGACCGCGGAACCCGGCGCAGTAGGCGCCGTAGAGCCCGGTCGGCCCCGCTCCGATGATCGCGATATCGGTTTCGATCTCCAACGTCGCTCTCCTTTCCGGCCACGGAAGCTACACAGGGCCCGGGCTCCTGCCCGCGGGTCGCGGCCCGCTGACCGGAACACGGCTCGCTCAGCGGGACACGGTCCGCTGGGCGGGATGCCGCACTGGGCCGCTCGGCCCCGCGGGTGGTGAACTGCGTGTCGCGGCGCATCGGGAGCCGCGGACAAGCCATGGAAGCGGAGGCGAGAATGAGTGCGGAGGCGGGTACGCCGGATGCGATCGGGGGAGACGCCAGGCGCCGGCCATCGCGGCGGGGCCGCCTGCCGGGCCGGCAGGACTGGTCGAGCTGGCCCCATTACCAGGCGGCGGCCAGCGGGTTCCGCGGCTACTGGTATCCGGTGGCGTTCTCCTCGCACATCACCGGGAAGCCGAAGGCGATCACCCTGCTCGGCGAGCGCATCGTCGTCATCCGTGATGACGGGAAGGTCTACGCGCTGAAGGACCGCTGCCCGCACCGGGGCGTGCCGCTGAGCTACGGCAACCAGCAGTTCCCCGGCACGATCTCCTGCCCGTACCACGGCTGGACGTTCGACCTGGAGACCGGCGCGCTCAAGGCGGTGATCACCGACGGGCCGCAGTCGCCGATCTGCGGGAAGGTGACCCAGCCCACCTACGAGGTCGAGGAGCGCCTCGGCATGGTGTGGATCTTCGTGGGGGACGGCGAGGACGCCCCGCCCATCGACGACCAGCTCCCCGAGGAACTGCGCGACAACCCCGCCGTGATCGGCGCGCGCATCCAGTCCCGCGTGGGCAACTGGCGCTTCGCCTGCGAGAACGGCTACGACGAGGGACACGCGAAATACCTGCACCGCACGGCGCTGTGGCGGCTGTTCAAGGCCATGCCGGTGTGGAACGAGACCCGGATCGTCCGCCGCGGCCGGTGGATCTACCGGGTGCAGGACGCCCAGCACTGGGACGCCGACTTCCCCGGCCTGGGCAAATGGAGCAACCAGGCGTGGTTCAAGCTCAAGCCGCCGAAGCAGGTCGCCAACATCGGCAACACGGGCAGCCACCGCAAGGTGAACCCGGCCATCGCCGCCGAGGAGTTCCCCGGGTTCGCCTCGGTCAGCATGCCGGGGGTCCTGCGCATCGTCTACCCGACCTTCATCCACTACGAGTTCTACGTGCCGGTCGACGCGGACAACCACCTCTACGTCGGCGTGATGGCCACCTTCGAGAAGGGCATCAGGACGCTGCCCTTCTACGCCAAATACCTCGGCGCCGTGCGCTGGCTCTTCCACGGCCAGTTCTCCGGACAGGACAAGTGGATGGTCGAGGTGACCGACGCGCCGCCGGAGCGGCTCTACCGTCCCGACGACTCGCTCCTGCAGTGGCGCAAGCTGGCCGAGGAGATCACGGAGGAGCGCGCCGAACGCCTCAAGATCTCCGGGGACCTCGGCTGATGGGCAAGATCGTCCTGGGCGTGGGCGCGTCCCACTCGACGCTCATGAACACCCACTGGGACCAGGTCGAGCACAAGGACCGCGCGGAACGCTTCCGCGACGCGCTCGGCACGGCCCGCGACGCCCTCGCCGCGGCCCGTCCCGACGTGGCGGTCATCATCGGGTCGAACCACTTCCGCGGCTTCTGGCTGGACCTGATCCCCGCCTTCACCCTCGGCGTGGACGAGGTCATCGCGTCCGGTGAGTCCGGCACGCCGTCGGGCCCGCAGCGCACCCGCCCCGACCTCGCCCAGAGCATCGCGGAATCCCTGGTGGCGGCGGGCACCGAGGTGGCGATCTCGGCGAAGCTGCAGATCGACCACGGCCAGAGCCACGCCGTCCAGTACCTGCTGCGCGACCTCGACGTGCCCGTGATCCCGCTGGTGGTGAACGTGTTCGCCACCCCGCTGCCCCTGATGCGGCGCTGCGCCGAGCTGGGGCGCAACCTCGCCGCCGCGGTGGAGTCGCTGCCCGAGGGACTGCGGGTGGCGGTCATCGCCTCGGGCGGGCTCTCGCACCGGCTGCCGTGGCCGAGCCGCTGGCAGGACCCGCACGGGCCGGACGAGGAGTTCCTGGTGGAGGCCTGGCGGGAGGGCCGGGGCGACTGGGAGCGCTACGACGCGCGCCGCCGGCAGATCATCACCGCCGCGCGGCCGGTCATCTTCCCCGAGTTCGACGAGGAGTTCCTGGCCGCGCTGGAGCGGGGCGAGCTGGAGCGCTACGCCGGCCTGTCCACGGCCGAGATCGAGGAGGCGGCCGGCAACGGCGGCCAGGAACTGCGGTCGTGGCTGGCCATGGCGGCGGCGCTGGGCTTCGCGCCCGGGCGGAGGCTGGCGTACGAGCCGATGCCGGAGTGGCTGACCGGCATGGGGGTCGCCGTCATCGAGCCGGCGTCATGAACCGCGACGAGCTGGTGCGGCAGGCCCTCGCGTCGATCACCGAGGACCGGCTGCGCGCGGCGGCGGTGGACGTCACCTCCATCGCCAGCCCCACGGGTGGCGAGGCGCCGCTGGCCCGGTGGCTGGCCGACCGGCTCGCCGCCGCCGGCCTGGAGGCACACGCGCAGCGCATCGACGACGGCCAGGCCAACGCGGTCGGCCGGCTGAGGGGCGACGGCACGGGCGCGGACCTCATGCTGTACGCCCCGATCGACACCCTGACCACCGGCGACCCGGACCTGGACGTGCCCTGGATCGGCCCGGAGCTGCGCCCCGACATGCGGGCCGAGGCCCGCTGCGAGGGCCCCTACGTCAGCGGCCTCGGCGCGAGCAACCCCAAGGGCCACGCCGCGTGCGTCCTGGTCGTGGGCGAGGCCCTGGCCGCCCTGCGCCCGCAGCTCGCCGGGGACCTGCTGGTGGCCTTCGGGGCCGGCGGCATGCCCACCAACGCCATCGCCCTGGACAGCCGGGCGAACACGGGGCACGGGGTCGGCTGCTCGTTCCTGCTCGAACGCGGCTGGCAGCCCGACCACGCGGTGATCGCCAAGCCGGGGGACTTCGTCGCGCACGACGAGGTCGGCCTGTGCTGGTTCGAGATCGTCGTCCCGGGGACCCACACGTACGCGGGGAGCCGGCACCGCCTGCCGTACCGGAACCCGATCGTGACCGCCGCCGAGGTCGTGACGCGGCTGGAACGGTGGCTGGCGGACTACCCCGAGCGGCACCGCACCGCGACCGCCGCCCCGCAGGGGATCGTCGGGTCGATCGCGGGCGGCTGGGAGCGCATGCTCGCGGTCACCCCCGCGGCCTGCCGCATCCGCCTCGACCTGCGCATCGCACCCGGCACGACGCCGCTGGAGGCCAAGCGGGAGCTGGCGGCCTACGTCCGGCAGGTGTCGGCGGAGCTGGGCACGGAGCTCGCGGTCGAGATGGTGCTGGCCATTCCGGGCACGCGCACGCCGCCGGAGAGCTGGGTGGTGCGCAGCGCCGTACGCGCCTGGGAGAGCGTGAACGCGCGCCCGCACGAGCCCGTCGACGGCAACAGCGGCGCCACCGACGCCAACATCCTGCGGGCGCGCGGGATCCCGACGGCCCGCGTGGGCATGCCGAAGGCCGTGCCAGAGGACGTCGACGTCGACTTCGCCCTCGGCATGAACACCGTCGACGTCAGGGCCATGCGCCGCCTGTGCGAGGTGCTCCTGCGGGTGGCGGCCGACACCGTCACGCGCACGCGCGCCGAGATCGACGAGACCAACGACTGAGGAGGCGCCATGGAACCGCCCAGCGGTTCGTACGCCGACGCCGACGGCGTCAAATATCACTACCTCGACCTGGGGTCGGGACCGGACACGATCTTCCTGCACGGCGGCGGCCCCGGCTGCACCGGGTGGAGCGACTTCGGCCCGGTGGCGCCGCTGTTCGCCGCCGAGCGCCGCTGCCTGATCGTGGACATCCTGCAGTACGGCAGGTCGGAGAAGTGCGTCATCACCGGACCGATGTGGGACTTCCACGCGGCCAGAACCGTCGCGCTCATGGACGCGCTGGGCGTGGAGCGGGCCGACTTCGTCTGCAACTCCTGGGGCGGCACCATCGCGCTGTGCCTGGCCGCGCGCTACCCCGACCGGGTGCGCTCGCTGGTGATCACCGGCAGCATGCCGGTCTTCTACGGCCCGCTCGCGCCCCTGCCCGAGGGCGGCCGGCGCGGCCGCAACGCGCGGGACGTCTACTACGGCGGCGAGGGGCCCACACGGGAGAAGATGCGCGACCTCATCACCCGGCTGGAGTGGTACGACGGCGACCGGCTGCCGGAGTCCACGCTGGACCTGCGCTACGAGCAGAGCCTGGACCCGGAGGAGCGGGCGCTGGCCGCCATGTCCGACTCGCCGCGCGGCGAATGGCAGGACCTCACCGCCGAGCTGGCCGAGATCCAGGTGCCGGCGCTGTTCATGTGGGGCATGCAGGACGCGTTCCTGACACCGGACTATCCGCTCATGCTGGCGCGCATGGTGCCCCGGGGCAACCTGTACGTCATGGACCACGCGGGGCACCACCTCCAGGAGGAGCGTCCCGAGGCGTACCACGCCGTGGTCACCGGATTCCTGACGGGGGCGGGCCGATGAAGAGACTGCTGATCGCCGCGCCCGCCGTCGTGCTGGCCGTGCTCCTCGCCCGCTTGCTCGCGGCCCGCAGCAACACCCAGGTGCACCGCATCAACCAGGACAAACCCGCCCTCGACCGTTGAAGGTGACGTGACGATGACCATATGGACCGAGTTGAGCCCGTTGAGCCTGAGCGTCTCGTACGTGGACGCGGGGGGAGTGCCGACCCGCAGCCTGCGGGCCGGATCGGGCGAGCCCGTGGTGTTCCTGCACGGGACCAGCGGGCACCTGGAGGCGTTCACCCGCAACCTGGCCGCGCACGCGGAGCAGTACGAGTGCCACGCCATCGACATGCTGGGCCACGGCTACACCGGCAAGCCGGACTATCCATACGAGATCCCGCGCTATGTCGAGCACCTGCTGGCGTACTTCGACGCGGTGGGCATCGAGCGCGCGCACATCGTGGGGGAGTCGCTGGGCGGCTGGGTCGGCGGTCGCCTCGCGATCGACCACCCCGGCCGCGTGGCGAGCCTGCAGCTGCTCTGCGCGGGCGGCACCGTCGCCAACCCGCAGGTCATGGAGCGCATCAGGACGAGCACACGCGAGGCGGTGCTCAGTGACGACGTGGAGCTCACCCGCAAGCGGCTGCGGCTGCTGATGGCCGACCCGGCCGACGCCACCGAGGAGCTGGTGGAGGTGCGCCACGCCATCTACCACGAGCCCGCGTTCGTGGCAGGCGTCGACAACCTGCTCTGCCTGCAGGACATGGAGACCCGGCAGCGCAACATCCTGCGCCCCGGCGACCTGGCCGGGATCTCCCAGCCGACGCTGATCGTCTGGGGCCGCAAGAACCCGTTCGGCGACGTGCCGGAGGCGACCGCCATGCACGAGGCCATCGCGGGCTCGCAGCTGGAGCTGTTCGAGGAGTGCGGCCACTGGCCCCAGCACGAGCAGGCCGCGCGCTACAACCCGCTCAGCCTGTCCTTCCTGGCCAAGAGCTCGGCGGCGGGCTTCTCGGGCCGGATCACTGGTCGGGTGTCGGGCCGATGACGCGCGCGGCGCGCTTCCACGCGTGGGGCGCGGCCCCTGTCGTGGAGGACGTCCCCGAACCCGCGTACGAGCCGGGGCGGGTGCTGGTCGAGGTCAAGGCGGCGGCGCTGAGCCATCTGGACCTGACCGTCGCCACCGGGTCCTTCGCGATGAAACCGGCCCTCCCGTACGTGGGCGGGGTCGAGGCCAGCGGGGTGGTCCTGGAAGCCGACGAGCTGGCCCCCGGCACGCAGGTGCTCCTGCGCGGGGGCGGGCTGGGCCTGCTGCGCGACGGCTGCTGGACCGAACGGGTCAGCGTCAGCCCCAAGGCCGTCAGCCCGCTGGCGGAGCCGCTGCCCCATGAGGTCGCCGCGTCGTTCTTCGTCCCGGCCACCACGGCGTACGTCGCCCTGCACGACATCGCCCGCCTGGAGCCGGGGGAGGAGGTCGTCGTGACCGGCGCCACCGGGGCGGTCGGCGCGATGGTCGCCCAGCAGGCGCGGCTGGCCGGGGCCACGGTGACCGGGCTGGTCGGGCGGTCCGACCAGCTCGATCGGGTGCCCGAGGGGGTGCGCGGCGTGGCGGCCGACGACGCCGCGGCGGTCGCGGAGCTGGCCTCGGCGCGCTCGGCGTCCCTGCTGGTCGACACGCTCGGAGGCGCCGGCCTGGTCGAGCGCACGCGCTGGGTCCGCCCCGGCGGCCGGGCCGTGGTCATCGGGTACGTGCTGGGCACGTCGGTGACGGTCGATCTGCCGTCGTGGCTGCTCGACGACGTGGCGCTGCTGCCCGTGAACATGGTCCGGCACGAGCGCCGGGCGCGCGAGGTGGCCCCGTCGCTGGTCGGCCGCCTGGCCTCCGGCGAGCTCGGCGTGGAGGTCGAGCGGTTCGACCTGGCCGAGATCGCCAAGGCCCTGGAGCTGTTGCGCGAGGGCCGGGTACGCGGGCGTGCGGTCGTCACGTTCGGATAGCCGCCGGGCCCGTTCCGCTCACCGAGACAGGGCCGTTGTCCGGAACGGACATGGGCCCGATTATCGGGCAATGGCTCTTATGCACTCCCCGTCGTCACCTGACGTCAAGCCCCTGGCCATCGTCCCTTCACCCGAGCACGACGCGGCGGCGAACAGCGTACTGGGCAAGGTGCGGCTGATCCTGGAGGCCTTCGGCCCCGACGACGAGAGCCTGGGCCTGTCCGAGATCGTCCGCCGCACCGGCGTGGCCAAGGCGTCGGTCCACCGGCTGGCCCAGGAGCTGCTGCAGTGGGGCCTGCTGGAGCGGCGCGGGTCCGAATACTGGCTGGGCATGCGCCTGTTCGAGATCGGGCAGCGCGTGCCGCGCCAGCGGATCCTGCGGGAGGCGGCGCGGCCCTTCATGGAGGACCTCTACCAGGCGACGGGGGAGACCATCCACCTGGCGGTGCTGGACGGGCTGGAGGTCATCTACCTGGAGAAGGTCTCCGGCCACGGCCAGGTGTCCAGGCCGTCGCGCGTCGCCGGGCGCATGCCGCTGCACTGCACGGCGACCGGCAAGGCCCTGCTGGCGTTCGGCCCGGCGGCCCTCTTCGGCGACGTCGTGGCCACCCCGCTGGCCCGCGTGACGCCGCGCACGGTCACCGCCCCGAAGCTGCTCGCCCAGGAGATCCAGCAGGCCAGGAAGGCCGGGTACGCCGTCGAGCGGGAGCAGACCCGGGTCGGCTACCTCAGCGTGGCGATCCCGCTCACCGGGGCCACCGGCACCATGGTCGCCGCGCTGTCGGTGACGGCGCCGACCTTCCGCGCCGACGTCAACAAGTACGTGGGCCTGCTCAGCATGGTGAGCAGGCGCATCACGAAGTCGATCATGGCCGCCGACGGCGGCCGGACCTGATCAGGCCGTCAGGAACGCCGCCACGGCCTCCGCGACCTCGGCGGGCTTGTGCTCCATGAGCGGGATCGTGCCGCCCTCGACGACGGCCGACGTCACGCTCGCCGCCCCGGTGAGATGCTCCCGGAGCGGGGCCATGTTCGGCAGCGCGAACGGGTCCGCCGCGCCCGCCAGCAGCAGCACGGGCGCCGTCACCAGGCCGATCCTGTCCTCCATGACGTAGCGCGCGCACGCCCGGTGGCCTTCGGCCGGATCGACCCCCGGCGCGAGGGCGTCGCGGACGAACCGGTCGAGGAGGCCGGTGACCGGTTCGGGATAGTACGGCTGCCGCAGCCGCCACAGCTTGACCAGGTGGTCGCCCTCCGGTGACGGCTCGGCCTCGTCCACCCCCGGGCCGTGCGCGTGGGAGGCGCGGTAGCGGGCGTCCGCCCACGGGGCCGACGACAGCACCAGCAGGCCCACCCGCTCCGGCGCGGACGCCGCCAGCTCGACGGCCACCGCGCCGCCGGTGTGGTGGCCGAGCACGTCGGCCCGCTCGATGCCGAGGCCGTCCAGCAGCGCCAGCGCACCGGCCGCGAACAGCTCGATCGTGTGGGGCGCCGGGGGCTTCGCGCTGGCCCCGAAGCCGACCATGTCCATGGCCAGGACGCGCCGGTGGGGCGCCAGCAGGGGCATCAGCTCGCGGAACTCGTCCCACGATCGGGGGGTCTGATGCAGGAGCAGCAGGGGCCGGCCGGTGCCCTGCTCGGCGTAGTGGAGCTGGCCGAAGGGCGAGTCGGCGTACCCGAAACGCGGCGGCGCCGTGATGTCCAAGGGGTCCTCCCTCATGCCGGGTCGTCACCTGATGTTTACATCGGTCCGCCCGGCGAAACCTATACATTCCAGACGTTCTGCACTATTCATGGGACAAATGGAAAGTGGTCGCGAGGGGAGTTCCGATGTCCTCACAGGTGGTCGTGGCGGCGCCGGCCGGCCCCGACGATGAGGAGGAATACCCCAATTCGGTGCTCGGCAAGGCCCAGTTGATCTTCGGGGCGTTCGAGTCGGGGGCGGTCCAGCTCCGGCTCACCGAGCTCAGCCGGCGCTCGGGGGTGCCGAAGGCGTCGGCGTACCGGCTGGCGCAGGAGCTGGTGCAATGGGGGCTGCTGGAGCGCAAGGGGGACTCCTACCAGCTCGGCATGCGCATGTTCGAGCTGGGCCAGCGGGTGCCGGTCTCCGCCGTGCTGCGCCGCGTGGCCCGCCCCCTCCTCACCGACCTGTTCGCCGCCACCAGGGCGACCATCCACCTGGCGGTCCTCGACCGCGGTCACGTGCTCTACGTGGAGAAGGTGGCCGGGGAGCAGAACGTGAACACCCACTCCCGGGTGGGCGGCCGCCTGCCCGCGGCGTGCACGGCGACGGGGAAGGCCCTGCTCGCGAACCTCCCCGACCTCGAGGAACGGCTGCGCCGCCTCGCCCGGACCGGCCTGCCGCGCCTGACGCCGCGCACCGTCGCGTCCGTGGAGGACCTGCGCCGGCAGCTCGCGGTCGTCAGGGAACGGGGTTACGCCATCGAGCGGCAGGAGATCCTGCTGGGCTTCGGCAGCATCGCCGTGCCCGTCGCGGGAGCCGATGGAACGGTCCTCGCGTCCGTGTCGGCCGCCGCGCCGCTGTCGCGCCTGGCGGCGAAGCGGCTGCTGCCCGGGCTGTTCGCGGCGGCCGACGGCATCTCCCGCGCCGTCGAGCGGGAGTGCTGACGATCAACGTCAGAAGGCGGTGCGCATCCAGCCGGCCGACGCCTGCGCGCTCTCGTACGGGTCGGCGATGTCGGGCCGGTCCACCTCCACCATCAGCCACCCGTCGAACGCCTCGGGCAGGTTGCCGATGATGCCGGTCAGGTCGAGCTCACCCCGCCCGGGCTCGACCCAGAGCCCCGCGAGCACGGTCTGCCGGTAGTCCCAGCCCTTCTCGCGGCCCTCGGCGGCGACGCTGAGCCGGCAGTCCTTCACGTGCACGAAGGGGATCCGCTCGGCGTAGTCCTTCACGAGGCGGGCGACGTCGGCGCCCGCCCACGCCAGGTGGCCCGTGTCGGGCAGGAAGCCGAGCCGGGACTCCGGCAGGGCCTCGAGCACCGCCCGGCCCTCCTCCTCGGTCTCGACCCACGTGCCGACGTGCGGGTGCAGGCACGGCCGGACGCCCTCGGCCACCATGGCGTCGCAGATCCGCCCGATCAGCTCCGTCACCGCCTCGACGCGCGAAGGGTCGGCGTCGTGCCCCTGCGCGGGGTTCAGGACGCGCGGCGCCTCCTTGCCCATGCCCAGGCCCAGGCCGATCTCGGTCAGGCCGAGCCGGGCCTGCGTGCGGGCGACCTCGGCGGCGGCGGCCACGACGGTGTCCTCGTTGCCGTCCCTGCCGTCCGAGCGGCAGGGGAAGTAGCCGGGCGCGAGCGACAGGCCGACCTCGTCCAGCAGCGTTCGGTACTGCTCGACGTCGAGGCCGGCGGGCACCTCGGACATGACGTGGTCGAACCCGGCCCCCTTGATCTGGGTCAGCAGCTCCTTCGGCGCGGGGGCCAGCGACGGGTCCAGCCAGCCGTCGGCGCTGGCCATCCACTGGATCGGGTTGAGCGCGATCTTCGCGGTCATTCGGTTTCCTTTCCGTTGTCGGCAAAGTGGCAGGCGGCCCGCTGGCCGGTGGCCGTGAGGGTGAGCTGAGGGTCGATCTCCGCGCAGATCGTCCGTTCCGGGTTGACCAGCGGGCCGATCGGGCACCTGGTGCGGAACCGGCAGCCGGACGGCGGGTTCGCCGGGCTGGGCAGGTCGCCGGGGAGGACGATGCGCTCGCGCGTGCGCGCGGAGGCCGACGGGACGGGTGAGGACGACATCAGGGCGGCGGTGTAGGGGTGCTGCGGGCTGCCGTAGACGTCGGCGGCGTCGCCGTACTCCACGATCCGGCCCAGGTACATGACCGCGACGGTGTCGCTGAGGTGCCGCACCACCGACAGGTCGTGGGCGATGAACAGGTAGCCGAGGCCGAGCTCGTTCTGCAGCTGCTCCAGCAGGTTGATGATCTGCGCCTGGATCGACATGTCCAGGGCGGAGACCGGCTCGTCGAGGATGAGCGCGCGCGGCTGCCTGGCCAGCGCGCGGGCGATGCCGATGCGCTGGCGCTGGCCGCCCGAGAACGCGTGGGGGTAGCGGTCGAGGTGCTCGGCGCGCAGCCCGACCTGCTCCATCAGCGACCGCGCCGCCTCCTCGCGCTCCCGCCGGCCGACGCCTCTGAACGCGAGCGCCTCGGACAGCGACTGCCTGATCGTGCGGCGCGGGTTCAGCGACGCGTACGGGTCCTGGAACAGGTACTGCACCGAGGACCTGACCCGCCCGAGATCCGCCTGCCCCATCGTGCTCACGTCGGCGCCGTCGACGAGGACCGATCCGCCGGAGACCCGGTTGATCCCGACGATGCTCCTGGACAGCGTCGACTTGCCGCAGCCGCTCTCGCCCACCAGCCCGAGCGTGCGGCCGGCGTGCACCGACAGGCTCACGGAGTCGACCGCGTACACGGGAGGGTCGCGGTGGAACAGCCCGCGCCGCCGGGACCCGACGTCGATCCGCAGGTCGCGCACCTCGAGGACGGGCGTCGTGGCGTCCGGGACGGCCGCCTCTGGGGCGGCGTGGACCGAGATGTCGGCGGGGGGCGGCTCTGGGTCGGGGACCGAGACGTCGGTGGTGTCGCGTTGCGCGACGAAGCAGGCCGCCGACTGCCCTTCGGTGCCGATCTGGAGCAGCTCCGGCGGCTCGTGCTCGCAGACGTCCTCGGTGAAGCGGCACCGGGGAGCGAACGGGCAGCCGGGCGGCGGCGCGGCCGGGTCGGGCGGCGCTCCCGGGATCGCGGGCAGCGGCTGTCCGATCCGGTCGTCGTCGAGTCGGGGCATGGCCGCCAGCAGCGCCGCGGTGTAGGGGTGCCGCGGCTGCTCGAACACCTGCTCGACGGTGCCCTTCTCGACCGTGCGGCCGCCGTACATGACGACGACGTCGGTGCAGAGCTCGGCCACGACCCCCATGTCGTGGGTGATGATCGCGATGGCGATGCCGAGCTCGGTGCGCAGCCGGGCGAGCAGGCGCAGGATCTGCGCCTGGATGGTCACGTCGAGGGCGGTCGTGGGCTCGTCCGCGATCAGCAGCGCGGGGTCGTTGGCCAGGGCGATCGCGATGACGACGCGCTGGCGCATGCCTCCGGAGAACTGGTGCGGGTAATGGTCGATCTTCGTCCGGACGTCGGGGATGCCGACCTGGTCGAGCAGCTCGATCGCGCGCCTGCGCGCGGTCTGCCTGTCGACCCCGTGCAGCGTCATGGCCTCGGCGATCTGGTCGCCCACCTTCATGACGGGGTTGAGCGCGGCCTGCGGGTCCTGGAATATCATCGCGACCTTGCTGCCGCGGCGGCGCCGCATCTCGCGTTCGGGCAGGGCGAGCAGGTCCTCGCCGCCGAGCCGTACGGAGCCGGCCACGACCTCGCCCGGCGGGCGCAGCATGCGCATGATGGAGCGCGCCGTCACGGACTTGCCCGAGCCGGACTCGCCGACGATGCCGAGCACGTCGCCCGGGTAGATGTCGAAGCTGACGTCGTTGACGGCCTTGACGCCGCCGCTCCTCAGCCGGAACTCGGTGCGCAGGCCTTCGACCCGCAGCAACGGCACGTCCTTCGCCGTCACCGGGGCCAGGGGTTCGGTGGAGGTCACCGGCGGTTCACCGCCTCGTTGAGCGCGTCGGACACCAGGCTGAAGCCCACCGCCACCAGGAGCAGCAGGAGCGCGGGGCCGACGATGTAGGTGGGGGACTGGGTGACGAACCGCAGCCCGTTGTTCAGGAGCACGCCGAGCGAGGGCGTCGGCGGCTGCACGCCGAGGCCGACGATGCTCAGCCCGGCCTCGATGTAGACGCCGACGACCATCCACACGGCCGCGTTGACGACGGCCGAGTCCATGGCGTTCGGCAGGACGTGCCGGACCAGGACCTGCGGGCGGGAGACGCCGAGCACCCGGGCGGCGAGGACGTACTCCCTGCTCTGCTGGGCCAGCCAGGCGCCGCGGGCCAGCCGGCCGGCCGTGGGCAGTCCGCTGATCAGGATGGTCAGAAACAGCGCCGGCCAGCCCGGCCCCAGGATGGCCACCAGGCAGATCCCTAGGATCAGGCCGGGGAAGCCGATGATCACGTCGAGCAGCCGCTGCACCGCCGACCCCAGGTGCTCCGACAGCGCGCCGCTCAGCCCGAGCAAAACCCCGATCGCCATGCTGAGCGGCACCGCGGTGAAGATCAGGCTGAGGTCGATGCGCAGGCCGTAGACGCTGCGGACGAAGATGTCGCGGCCGAACTCGTCCACGCCGAAGATGTGCCCGGCCGAGATCCCGGTCAGCGCCTCGCGGCCCTGCTCGTCGTACCCGCCGGGGAAGAGCACGGGGGCGAGCAGGGCGGCCAGGCTCATGACGGCGAGGATCGACAGCCCGATGACGCCCTTCGGCGTGCGGAACGCCGACAGGTAGCGCGCCAGCGTCGGGTTCAGCCGGCGTGCGCGCGGGATTCCCCCTTCGAGTGGAATGTCTGCCATGCCTACGCTCCCAACGTGATCCGGGGGTCGAGTGCTGCCAGGATCATCTCGGTGAGGATCTGGCAGATCACCGCCACGAAGACGACGGCCAGGATCAGCACCTGCAGCACGGTGAAGTCGCGGGTCTGCACGCTGGAGACGGCGAGCTGGCCGAGGCCGTTGCGGTTGAAGATCGCCTCGATGATGACCGCGCCGGCGAGCAGGTTGCCGACCTGCAGGCCCACCGCGACGACCGCGGTGCCCACGCTGTTGCGCAGCACGTGCCGGATCGTGATCCGGGCGCCCGAGGCTCCCTTGCTGAGCGCGAGGTCCACGTAGTCCTCGTTCCTGGCGACCAGCATCTCCGCCTGCAGCAGCCGGGCCACGACCGCCGCGGGCGGCAGTGCCAGCGCGATCGCCGGCAGGATCAGGAACTGGAAGCCGATCACCGGATTGTCGAGGAAGGCGACCTCGCCGCTGACGGGCAGCCAGCGGTTCAGCACGCCGAAGACGAGGATCAGCCCCAGCCCCGTGACGAACGACGGTACGGCCACGAGGACGCTGTTGACCAGGTCGAGGCCGGCCCGGGCCCAGCGGCTGCGGACCGAGCCGACCACGACGCCCAGGGCCGTGCCGATCGCGATGACCAGCAGCGTGGCCAGGGCGGCCAGCTCGACCGTGCTCCCCAGCCGGTCGCCGATGAGGCTCGCGACGCTGCGGCGCAGCAGGTAGGACTGGCCGAGGTCGCCCTGGAGCAGCCCGGCCATCCAGTCCGCGTACTGGATCACCAGGGGGCGGTCCAGGCCGAGCTGCTGCCTGATCGCGGCGATGTTGGCCGCGGTCGGGTCCGCTCCGGCGAGCGTGACCGCCACGTCGCCCGGCGCCAGGCGGGGCAGGGCGAAGGCCACGATCGAGCTGGCCAGCAGCACGAACACCAGCGAAGGGAGCTTGCGTATCAGGAACCTGACCATCGTCCTGCCTCCGGTTACTTGGACAGCCAGGCCTGGCTGAGGTCGAGGAAGCCCATCTGCGTGGACTTGATGCCGTTCACGGAGTTCGCGCGCAGGGTGAGGGTGGGGCGGGTGACCAGCGGGAGCACGAACGCCTGGTCGATGAAGTAGGCGTCGTAGTCGCGCAGGGCCTTCTGCTGGTCCTCCGTGGTGCTCGCGCTGGTGACCGCCTTGACCAGCTTCGTGTACTCGGGGCTCTTGAAGTGCGAGACGTTGCCGTCCGCCAGCAGCTCCGGCCGGCTCACGACGGCGGTGGCCGGGGACAGGCCGTTGCTGTTCTGCATGAGGAAGGCGGGGGCGCCCAGGTCCTTCTTGGCGACCCTGGCGTCGTAGTCGGCCACGGGCACGACGACCGGGTTGGCGTTCAGCCCCACGGCGGCCAGGTTGTTCTTGACGATCTGGAAGACGCCGGTGGCCTCGGGCGAGTTCAGCGTGAGCACGTCGAACGAGACGTTCTTCACCCCCGCCTCGGCCAGCAGCTGCTTGGCCTTGTCCGGCTGGTAGGTGTACTGCTTGGCCTGGGCGGCGTCGTAGCCGATCGTCGAGGCCCGCCAGGGCACGTTGGTCGGGTCGGCCTGGCCGCCCATGACCTGCTGCACGATGCGGTCGCGGTCGATCGCGTAGTGGACCGCCTGGCGCACGGCCTTGTTGTCGAACGGCGGCTTGGTCACGTCGAACGCCAGCGGGATGGCCGCGCCGCCCGAGGTCACGAGGGAGAAGCCCGGCTGCTGGCTCAGGGTCCTGGCGTCCAGGGCCGCCATGCCGACGCCGTACTGGACGCGGCCGCTGCGGATGGCCGCGACCATGGCCGTCGGGTCCTTGATCAGGTTGATCTCGATGGTGTCGAGCTGGGTGCCCGCCGCGTCGCGGTAGCCCGCGTACTTGCCGAGCACCAGCTTGCCGCCGGGAGTCCACGACTTCCACGTGAAGCGCCCGGTGCCGTCGACCTTCGTGCCCGCGGCGTAGTCGCCGTAGGAGTCCTTGTTGAGGATGGGCATCGTCTCGAAGAGGTCGAAGATGTTCGGCAGCGGCTGCTTGAACGTCAGCGTCAGCTCGTGCTCGCCCTTGGTCTTCATGTCGGAGATCTGGGCGGCGATCGACTGGTTGGCCGCGCCGGTGGCCGGGTCCTGGACCTTCTGGATGGCGAAGACGACGTCGTCGGCGGTCAGCTTGCGGCCGCTGTGGAAGGTCACGTCGTCGCGGAGCTTGAGGTCCAGGCTCCTGCCGTCGGGGGCCAGGGTCCACGACTCGGCCAGGACGCCCTTGGGCTGCCCGGTCCTGCCGTCGATGAGGGTCAGCGTCTCGAAGACCGCGTACTCCGCCACGACGTTGCCGAAGGAGGTCTTGAGGAACGAACCCGGGTCGGCGTCGCTCGTCTGGGCGACGATGAGGGTGCCGCCCCCGCGCACCGGGCCGGTACTCGCGCTCGCGGAGTTCCCGATGGCGCCCTGGTTGGCGGCGCTGCACGCGGCGGAGGCGAGCATGGCCGCGCCGGTGGCGCTCGCGGCGAGACGACGGCGCCATACTGACTTCGTCAGTGACATAGGTACTCCTCGAGACAATCTGGGGGCGTGCGGTGTAACGAGGTGTCGGGCATCGTACTAATTGCCCGAATTGTTGCCGGACGCGGAGTCACCGTTCTTCAGGTGGTGGGCTCAAACCCTAGAGCCGGACGATTCGGGCGGCTCCCGCGCCGGTTCGCTGACCGGAACAGGCCTTCACCCCGGTCCGCACCCGGTCGGTAGCGTCCCTGACCATGCCTCTCGCTTACGGGTTCATCGACTACGGCGGTCCGGATGTCCAGCGCTTCCTCGACGTTCCCGCGCCCGAGCCGCAACCGGGCGAGGTGCTCGTCGAGGTGCGCGCGGCCGGCGTCAACCCGGTGGACTGGAAGGTCCGCGCCGGCATGCACCGGGCCTTCCTGCCGCTGCGCCTGCCCGCGGTCCTCGGGCGCGAGGTGGCCGGGACCGTGGTGCGGACCGGCCCCGGAGCCACCCGCCTGGCCGTCGGGGACGCGGTCTTCGGCAGCACGGCCGGCGGGAGCGGCGGGTACGCCGAGCTGGCGGTGCTGCCGGCGGACCGGGCCGCGCGCATGCCGGACGGGCTGAGCTTCACCGACGCGGCGGCGCTGCCGATCGCGGCGGGGACCGCCTACGAGGGGCTCGCCGCCCTCGCCCCGGCCCCCGGTCAGACGCTGCTGATCCTGGGCGCCGGCGGGGGAGTCGGCACGGTCGCGGCCCAGCTCGCGGTCATGGACGGGGTACGCGTCGTGGGCACGGCGAGCCTGGCGAAGAGCGCGTTCGTCGAATCCCTCGGCGCCACGGCGGTCGCCTACGATCGCGAGGACGTCGCGGGCCGGCTGCGGGAGCTTCTTCCCGAAGGCGCCGGCGCCGTTCTCGACCTGGTCGGCGGCGACGCCCTCCAGGGTGTCGCGGAGATTCTCACCGCCGGGACGCGCGTGCTCACCGTGGCCGGCGAGGAGACCGCCGC
>NZ_JBSFTC010000244.1:0-17180 GCF_053590415.1 Nonomuraea sp. NPDC003201 | reverse complement strand
GGCGCAGCGGGCCCGCCTACTCGCCATCGCCCGCCGCGCCACGGCCGGGGCGCAGAGCCCCACGCAGCGCGCCGCCCGGCTGGCGGCCTACCTGCGCAAGCACGCGGTGAACGACGTCAACGCGCCGCCCGGGCACGGCTACCGCAGCATCGAGTTCTTCCTGACGGAGTCGCGCAGGGGGACGACGGAGCAGTTCGCCGCCTCGTTCGCGCTGCTGGCCCGCGCGATCGGGCTGCCGAGCCGGATCGTCGTGGGCTTCCGCCCGGGAACGGGCTCCGGCCCTGGCGCCGGCGCCGGCGGGGTGCGGCAGGTGCGGGGTGGGGACGTGCTGGCCTGGGCCGAGGTCGAGTTCGAGGGGATCGGGTGGGTGCCGTTCTACCCGACGCCGTCGCGTACGCGCTCGGGAGGGGGCGGTGACGTGGCCGAGGGCGCGCCGAAGCAGGCGCGGGAGATCGAGCAGGCGATCAACAGCGACTCCTCCGAGCCCAAACCGACCCCCACGGCCGCCAACCGGGCCACCCCGACCCCGACGCCGCGTCCCGGCGGCTCCGCGGGCCCGCTCGTCTGGGCGGCCGTGCCCGCCGCCGCGCTCCTGGTGTATCTCCTGGCCGTGCTCGTCGTGCCGCCGCTGAGGCGGATGCGCCGCCGCCGGGCCGCCGCGCCCGCCGCCCGGGTGGTGGGGGCGTGGCGGCAGACGGTGGCCAGGCTGCGCGTGGCCGGGATCCCTGTGCGCTCGGACGCGCTGACGGCCGGCGAGGTGGCGTCTCTGGCCGAGTCCGTCCTGGGTCCTGCCGCGCGCGAGCCGCTCACGACGCTCGCCGACCTGGCCAACCTGGCGACGTTCGGGGGAGCGCCCGTGGACCAGGCGGACGCCGACCTCGCCTGGCGCCACTTCGGCGGCGTGGACGCGCTGGTGCGGCGGAAGGTCGGCCTCGCGAGCAGGCTCGCGCACCGCCTGTCGCCGCGATCCCTGGTGGGGTAGCCGGTCTCAGGAGGGTGGCGGGGTGGCCAGGGGGAGCACGATCGGGGGCTGGACCTGGTCGTCCTGGTTCGTCTCCGCGGCGCCGCGGATGCACAGGGCCGAGGACCACGCCACGGACGAGGGCTGGCCGATGGCGACCACGGCGCCGACCTTGAAGCAGTAGCCCGTGACCGGGTCGAGGCCGCCCAGGGTGTAGGTGTTGCTGCCGCTCGCCGCCGGCACCAGCCGGTTGCCGGGGGCCTGCTGGATCACCACGGGATAGCCGCTCTTGCGCACCGCCTTCCAGGCGAGTGTCACGGTGGCGCCGTTGTCGGACACGACCTTGAGGCTCTTGGGACGGTACGCGGCCACCGCGGCGGGATCGACGGTCTGGCGGCGCGCGGGTGGCTCGGACGGCCTGCTCGTCTGCGGTCGCGGCTCGCTCGGTGGCGTCCGCCGGCCGGTCGGCTGGTCCGCCGGCTGGTCCGTTGGTTGCTGGTCGGCCTGGGGTGGCGTGCCGGGGGTCGCGGGGTCGAGGGCGGCGGCCGTCGCGCCGGCGGGTTGCGGTGCGCCTGGCCGGCCGTTCATCGCCAGTGCCACGCTGCCCACGCCCACCAGCACGGCCAGCGCCGACGCGGTGGTGACCAGCAGCGGGACCCGGCTGCGGCGGTCCGGCGCGGTGGCGGGGGCGTGGGGTGCGGAGACCTCGGGGGGAGGCTGGGAGAAGGGCTGGGGGCCGGCGGGCGGCCTGACCTGGGAACGGTCGGGATCCACCGTCCAGACCAGCTCACGGGGGCCCGACCGCGCCGCCGCTCCCGAGTCCTCAAGCGATGGCGAGGGGGAGGGGAGACGCGCGGTGAGGGGCTGGCCCGCATCGCCGAGGGGCAGGTGGGCCGTCGGGGGCTGGCCCGGGTCCCCGAGGGGGAGGCGGGCGGTCGGTGGTTGGGCCGGGTCCCCGAGGGGGAGACGGGTGGTCGGTGGTTGGGCCGGGCCTGCGGCGGGCGGGTGGGTGGTCAGGAGCTGGGAGGCGACGGTGGCCAGGTCGGTGGCGGCCGGGCGGGCGTCCGGGGTCTTGGCCATCGCCTTCAGCAGGGTCTCGGCCAGGTCCGGCGGCACCCCCGGCGGGAGCGGCGGCGGCGCCTCCGTCAGCACCCCGAGCACGAACTTGGCCGTGCCCCCCGCCCCGTCCAGCGGGAACGCGGGCCGGCCCGCCAGCAGCCCGTACACCATCGACCCGAGCGCGTACACGTCGGAGGCGGGCACGGGCGGGTGGCCCTCCAACTCCTCCGGCGCCGCGTGCACCGACGGGAGCGTGCCGTCGGGCAGCTCCACGATCGACATCAGCGCGGACATGCCGAACCCCGTGAGCGCCACCCCGCGACCGGCCACGATGACGTTCTCGGGCGTGACCCGGCCGTGCACGCCTCCGGCCGCGTGCGTGGCGGCGAGCGCGTCGGCCACCGACCGCAGCAGCCCCAGCGCCTCGTCGAGCGGCATCGGCAGGCTCCGCCCCGGCCGCTCGGCGAGCGTGAGACCGCCGTGGGGCGGCGTCACGAGGTACGGCCGCCCGTCGCCGGTGGCCCCCACCTCCAGCACCGGGATCACGCCCTCGTGGGCCGCCAGCGCTTCGGGGAAGCCGAAGCCGCGGACGATCCGCTTCAGCGCCCGCCGGTCCGTCCGATGGCACGCGAGCGTCTTGACCAGCACCTCCGCCCCCGTGGCCGCGGATTGCGCGAGGTGCGCGGTCCACGGGCCGTCCTGGCCGGCCCGTTCCAGCAGCCGGTAGCCGCGGACCCGCTCGGTCGTCACCGTCATGCGATCACGGACGGGCCGCCCATGTCATCGGTCTCGAACGCCTCGTCCTCCACCAGCGGGAACCTGGCCCGGTCGCGGTCCCGCTCGGTCCCGTTCTGGCCGCCGCCCATCATCGGCGGCATCATGCCCATCCCCATGCCGGTGGCGCCCAGCCGGCCCGCGCCGCCCGCGGGCGACCCCGAGCCGCTGAGCTGCGTGGCCGGGACGCTGCCCGGCAAAGTGCTGGGGCCGCCGCTGGTGGGTGTGCCGGGCGGCAGGTTCGTCTGCGGCAGGTTCGTCTGGGGCGGCTGGCTCGCCAGGTCCGTCCTGGGCGTCTGGGGCAGTTGGGGGGTGTTGAGCTCGGGGTTCTTCAGGTCCGGGGTCTGCGGGGTCTGGAGCGAGGGGTCCTTCAGCGAAGGGTCCTGCAGTGACGGGTCCTTGAGCGACGGGTCCTTCAGAGAGGGGTCCTGGAGGGACGGATCCTTCAGGGACGGGTCCTGGAGTGACGGGTTCTGGAGGCCGGGGGTGTCGGGGCCGGACGGGGTGCCCGGCAGGCCGAGACCGGGGGTCCCGTACGGGGAGCCCAGGCTGGAGCCCTTGTACGGGTCGCCGGTCAGGCCGCTCGGCAGCCCGGGACCGAGCGGGAGGGACGGGTCGGTCATCCCCGCCTGCGGGGCCGTGGACCGCTGCTCCACGTAGCCCGCGATGGCCCCGTACACGTCTCCCATGAACCTGTTGAGCTGCCGCAGGTGATGGCGGGCGAGCGCGTGGCCGTTGGTGTCGCTGCCGAAGGCGTCGCCGATGTCGTCGTCGAGGCCGACGCTGCCCGTCCGCGGCACGTTGTTGTGGAACCAGGGGAGCACCTGGGCGCCGTACCACTCCAGGGGCGTGCCGACCGAATCGGCGGCGATGCTGATGCGGGCGAGGTCGCGCTGCAGCTCGCCGACGGTCTCGAAGATCTTCTGCAGGGACTCGCCGCCCAGGGTCTCCGCGATGCGCCCGGCCTGGTTGTGCAGGAGCTCCACGGACTCGGCGCACATCTCGGCGATCTCCTTGTACCGCTTGCCCGCGTCGGCGACGCGGCCCGGGTTGGTGCCCTGGATCAGGGCGGCGACGCCGTCGCTGCTGTCGGAGTCGCCGTTGCCGGTCGGTGCGATGTCGTCGATCTGCGGCGCCCGGGTGTCCTTGAGCGCGTCCGTCCAGTAGTCGGTCATTCGTCCCCCGTCAGGTACGCGTGCGCAGGCCGCCCGCGATGGACTGGTCGGCGCCCTTGGCGGTCTTGACGGTGTCGTCGAGCGCCTGCACCACGGCCGCGTACACCGAGTAGACCCGGTTGATGGCGGCGTCCAGCGTGCTCTGCGCCTTGTCGGTGGTCGCCTTCATGTCGGCGGCGGCCTGCCAGCTGCCGAGGTCGCGGTCCGACAGCCCGGCGAGGGTGAGCCGGACCTTGAGGCTCTGGCCGCCCACCTCGCCCTGCAGGCGCTTGAGGTCCTGGCGGAGCTGCTCCACGGGCGACGACGGGAGCGGCCTGCCGGTGGCCGGGTCCTCGTACTCGCCGACCTTGATGAACATCTCCTTCTTCGCCGTCCCCGGGTCGACCGGGTTGCGGGCGAGCAGGGCCTCGCGGTCGGCGTCCGTCGGCGTCCGGGGCGCCTCGGGAGGATAGTCGCCGTTGCGGTGGAAGTGGATGTGGTCGGCGTACGACTCCTCGATGTTGTCCGGGTCGAAGTCGTACTCGGTGCCGCTGAAACCGCCTTCGTAGGTCTGGTTGATCTGCGGCCGCTGGTATACCGACAGGCCGAGGCCCGGCCTGGGGGTGCCGTGCGCGTCGCCTCCCTCGGCCTCAGGTGTCGACATGCTTCCTCTCCGCGGTCGAAGGACGTACCGGCACCTGCCTATCTCGGGCTCCACCCGGCGGCGCGTCATTTCAAGATATTTCTAAGAGACCAGCCCCAAATCGGAAATGTCGGCAGACTGCCTAACCGTGCCTTTCTCCTGGTACGGCGCCGCGGCCATCGGCCTGGTGCTGACGCTCACCCCCACCCCCGCACCCTCGCGCGCGGTCACGTGTGATCCCCAGCCCGGCGTGGCGGAGGTCACCGGGAAGCCGTGGCCGCAGGAGAGGCTGAGGTTCGAGCGGGTGTGGCGCTTCACCAAGGGCGAAGGGGTGACCGTCGCCGTCGTGGACAGCGGCGTGGACGCCACGCATCCCCAGCTCGCCGCCGCCGTCGCCGCCCAGGTCGATCTCACGGGCACGGACCTGCGCGACTGCGTCGGGCACGGCACGGCGGTGGCCGGGATCATCGCGGGCCGGGACCTCACCGCGCGCGGCGTGCCCGTCATAGGCGTCGCGCCGGCCGCCCGGATCCTGTCGATCAAGCAGACCGAGGGGAGCTCGGGCGACGTGTCCCGGCTGGCCCAGGGCATCAGGCGGGCCGCGGAGCTGGGCGCGGACGTGATCAACGTGTCCGTGCAGGCCCACGACCATCCCGCGCTGAAGGCCGCGGTGGCGTACGCGCAGGCCAAGGACGCGGTGATCGTGGCGGCCGCGGGCAACGTGCGGCAGGACGACGGCGTGGTCACGCCCGCGTACCCGGCCGAGTATCCCGGAGTGATCGCGGTCGGCTCGGCCTCGCCGGACGGCGGCAAGTCGGAGTTCTCCAACAGCGTGACCCGCATCTCGGTGACCGCCCCCGGAGCCGGGATCACGAGCGCGTGGACCGGCGGTGGCTACCGTACGGAACTGGACGGCACCAGCTTCGCCGCCCCCTTCGTGGCGGGCGTCGCCGCCCTGGTCAGGGCCCGGCACCCCGAACTCGACCACTGGCAGGTCAAGCGCCGGCTGGAACGCACGGCGGACGGCGGCGGCGCGGCCGGCACCGGGGCCGGGCTGGTCAACCCGCTGCTCGCGGTCACCTCGGTGCAGCCCGACGCCGAGGAGCGCGCGCCCGCCGCGCCGCCGATCGTGCTGGCCAGGGCCCCGGTGCCGGACCCGCGCACGCGCGGCCTCGCGGTGGCGATCACGGCGGGGGCGGTGGGGGCCACCGCGCTGGTGGTGTTCCTGGCGTTGACGCTGCCCAGGGCCCGTCGCAGGGGCTGGCGGGCCGGAGGGGCCACGACATTTACAGGAAACTTGAAATCGTAGCCCTGCCCGCTTTGACCCATTTACTTTGATCCACAGTACGGAAAACCCGGTCGAATTCGGGTTCACGAGATCCGAGAGGTGCACGTGGCAGAGCCGACACGTTATCAAGAGGGCAGCCAGCACAGCGCGGCAGAACGCGCGCTCATCGCACACCAGAACATCACGCAGATTCACAACAGGCTCACCCAGATTCCCGCGACGCTCGGCGCCGCCTGGCAAGGCGAGTCCGCGAACGTCTACCGCCAGGTCCTCGACGAGTGGAACCCGCAGTTCAAGAAGGTCATCGACGCTCTGCACACGATCGCGGAGAACCTCAAGAGCTCGGGCATCACGTACACCGAGGCGAACACCCAGGCCAGCGAGGTCGCCACCAGGCTCAAGGCCGCGCTCGGCGGCGGCCAGCTCTGACGAACGGAGAATCACCATGACGGGTGGCGGAGACATCATCCTCGCCAATTTCGACGAGATGGACGAGATCGCGTCGGAGCTGGGCCGGGCCTACGCCAATCTGGTCGGCGAACTGGCCGACCTCGAAGACGACCTCAAGGTCCTGGAGACCTGGGACGGCTCCGCCAAGGAGGTCTACCGGACGGCCAAGGAGCAGTGGAACAACGCGGTCGTGGCCATGGGTGACACCATGCAGCGCTTCGGCCCCGCCCTGCACGACGCCACGGAGATCATGCGCGACGCGGAGGCCACCAACATCCGCCGCTGGGGCACCTGAGGCCGGTGGATCAGCCTCTCATCGACCCGGCCACCGCGGGCGACACGGCGAGGTGCGAGCCGGAGGCCCTCATCGACGTGGCGGGCAAGCTCGGCGACAGCCTGCTGCCCCGGTTGCGCGCGGCTGCGTACCAGGTGCCGGACCTGTCGCCGGCCGCCCCGGGGAGCTGGGACATCGCTCAGGGGTACGGCGAGACCGTGCGCAGGGCCCGGGTGGCGACGGGCGATTCGCTGCAGTTTGTCATGGAGCAGGTCCAGCGGATCGTCGACGACCTGGCCGCCACCGCGAACACCGTGCGGGACGCCGACCAGCGGGCCGCGGGCGCGGTGCCGCGTACGTGATGTGAGGGGACCCGTTGCCGCAACCACAACCGATCAAGCACGGCTGCCTGCAGGGCGGGAACGTCAACGCGTACGGCGGGCGCGAGGAGATCCGGCGGCTGGTGATGGGGACCGGGCCGGAGGAGTTCGCGCCGGTCGTGGACGCGTACAAGAAGACGTCCCAGCTGCTCACCGACACGATCGCGGCGCTGGGTGACAGCGCGGCGCGGCTGGTGGCCGACGGGAACTGGGGCGGGGAGTCCGCCAGGGCCATGCTCACGCGCATGAACCGGCTCCAGGCGTACCTGCAGTCGCTGCGCAACGGTGTGGACGGCGTCCCGCCCGGGCTGGAGACGGTGGGTCGCGAGCTGGCCTCGGCCAAGGAGCGCTTCGACAAGGCCACGGAGCAGCAGGAGTACTGGGTGGAGGCGAGCGGCATGGGCGCCGGGTCGATGGAGCCGCTCAACGATCCGGACGCGGACGCGCGGGCCTTCATGCAGCAGCTCAACGGCGTCTACCAGCGGGCGTACACGGCCCTGCCGGACGCCCTGGCGTGGGACCCGGAGCTGGCCTCGCCGGCCCCCTACCTGCCGCCGCCGGTCGGCCCCGCCTCGGTGCCGGCGCGGAGCGGCGACCTGCCGTTCGAGAGCACGGTGCCGGTGCGGTCCCGCACCGATCTGGCCGGCACGCCCGGCCACCCACTGACTCCCGCGGGCCCGCTACCCGGTCAAGCTGCGGTACCGGGTGCGCCCGCGGGGGCGTCACCGCCCACCTCCCTGGCGAACTGGCCGGGCGTGCCGCCCGCCGTGGGAGGCGGGCAACCCGCCGGGCTGCCGCCGTCACCCGGTACGGCCCCCACCCCGGCCGGACGCGACCCCCGCTCGACAGGGACCATTCCGGCCGGGACCACGAGGCCACCGGTCAACCCGGTCAACCCGGTCAACCCGGTCAACCCGGGCCGCCCCGGGACGAATCGTCCGGCGGACCCGTACCAGGGCCGTCCCACCGATCCGGGTACGAGTGCCGCTCAGGAGCCGTCCGGGCCGTCGGTGCGGCCGGGCAGCGTGCCGGTCGTGGACGGCTCATGGCCCCCGGCCAGATCGCCCGTGGCAGGGGCCGAGCCCGGCGCGACGGCCGCCGGCGGCGTGCCGTTCCTGCCCATGGGCGGCTCCGGGGACGGCGGGCAGAACGCCCGCAGGTCGACCGCGGCGAAGAACGCCGACGACGACTTCTTCCGCCCCGAGGTCGTGCACGGCCCGCCGGTGGTGGGGTGAGGCCATGTCCGGCGACTTCGTGGCGACGCAGGCCGACTCCATCCGCGAGATGGGCCGCAACATGGCCGCCGCCCCCATGCGGGACCTGGAACGGATGTCCTCGGCCATCGGGCACGTCGATCTCTCCGCCGGCGCCTACGGCGCGTTCGGGCTGCTCGGCGGCTCGCTGGGGCAGGCGTTCGACGACGTCAAGCGGGCCGCGCTGACGTATCTGACGGCCAAGCGGGCCGAGGTGTCCGGCATCCACGACAAGGCATACGGCACGGCCAACACCTACGTGGACGGCGACGGCAACGCCGGCCGGACGGCCGCCGACATCACCAGGACGTGAACATGATCGAACAACCGTGGTCCGTCATCGAGGGCTCGGCGATGGCCGTGACCGGCTCCCTGCTCCTCGGCTGGAACCGCGCCCGTTATGCCACCCTGGTCCTGCCCCTCATGTACGGCGACACCGCCCAGCAACGGGCGGCGGCCGAGGTGTGGGAGGAGCTGGCCGGGGCCCTGCGGGCGCACCCGAACCTCGTGGACGGCTCCGTCAGGAACGTCGAGTGGACCGCCCCCAGCGCCGAGCTCTACAAGGGCACCGTGCAGCGGTACTCCGACGACGCCGCCGACAAGTCCGCCTCGCCCAAGGCCTCGGCCGACACCCTGCGCCTCACGGCCGGCGTGTACGACGTCCTCGGCAAGGCCGTCTTCCTCACCGGCGCGAGCATCCTCACCGCCGGGGTGATGCACAAGGTCGCCCAGATGAACGCGTTCACGAGGGTCGCCTCGGAGGTGGCCGCCACCGGCTTCGGCCGCCGGGCGGACCACCAGGCCGGCGCGATCGCCGCCAGGGCGCGGGCGTTCGCGGAGGGCGGCAAGGGTGTGCTGGGCAAGGTGGCGCAGAAGCTGGTGCAGATGTCGCCCGCCAAGCAGGCGCTCGTGGGCGGCGCCGCGGCCGTCACGGCCGGGATGGTGGGACAGTCGGCGGTCGCCGACCAGTTCAGCGGTACGAAACTCGAGGCTCCGACTCCGGGGGTGAAGGCATGACGGCGTTCGACGAGAGTGCCATGGACCGGCTGATCGCCGAGGCCCAGCGGCCCGCGGGCGGGCTGGACGACCTCTACGAGCAGGTTCTCGCCGTCAAGGGGTCCGCGCAGGACCCGGACAAACTGGTAAGGGTCGAGTGCTCGGCGCAGGGCGTCACCGGGCTGGACATCGACCCGAGGGCCATGCGCTCGGGCTCGCAGCGCCTCGCCGAGACGATCCTGGTGCTGATCGCCGACGCCCTGTCCGACATGCAGGCCAGATCGACCGAGCTCCTCGGGGACGTCCTGGGGGAGGGCCCGCTGGACCTGGCCGCCGAGAACAACCCTGCGGACCTGCGCATGCGGGAGGCACGGGAGGCGTACGAGCAGGCCATGGACCAGGCGGTGGCCGAGCTGGGCCGCATCGAGCGCGACCTGGACCGTTAAAGACCGGGGTCGAGGTAGGCGGTCTGGACGAGCTTCTCGCCCGACCGCCGGTCCACGTAGAGCCCGCGCCCGGGCGGGAGCTGGCGCGGGCGCACGTTTCCGAACAGCTGGCCCTCGTCGCGGGGACCCGACAGCATCACGGCGGGCGAGTTCATCTCCTTCAGCCGCCGCACGATGGGGTCCAGCATGCTCCGCCCGGCCCCGCCCATGGCGCGCGCCAGGACCAGGTGCAGCCCGATGTCCCTGGCCTGCGGCAGCAGCTCGCCGAGCACGGACAGCGGGTTGGCCGAGGTCGCCACGAGGTCGTAGTCGTCCACGATGACGTACAGGTCCTGGCCGGTCCACCAGCTCCGCGTCCGCAGCTGCTCCGAGGTGAGGTCCGGCGGGGGCAGCCGCGTCTGCATCACCTCCTGGACGCCCTTGAGCAGCTCCGCGGCGGCGGCGCTGGAGGCCGCGTACCCGATCCGGTGCTCGGTGTCGGTCGCGTCCAGCAGCGAGCGCCGGTAGTCGATGACGATGAAGCGCGCCTCCAGCGGCGTCTTCCCGGTCGCGATGCCCCGGGCGAGCACCCGCAGCAGGTTGGTCTTGCCGCTCTCCGTGTCGCCGAACACCACGAAGTGCGGGTCGGCGTCGAAGTCCAGCAGGACGGGCGCCAGCGCGGCCTCGTCGATCCCGATCGGGACGCGCGTGCCGCCCTGCGGGGGAGCGGGCAGGGTGTGCGCGGGCAGCAGGGCGGGCAGCAGCCGCACGGGCGGCGCCGGATGCCCGCGCCAGGCCGCCGCCGCGGCCTCGACCAGGGCGGCGACCCCGTCGGCCAGGTCGTCCACGGTGGAGCGGCCGTCGATGCGCGGCAGCGCGGCCAGGAAGTGCAGGGCCTCGCGGGTGAGCCCGCGCCCGGGGGCCCGCTCGGGCACGTTCGAGGCCGCCTTGCGGTCGATCTCGGAGTCGAAGGAGTCGCCGAGCCGCAGCTCCAGCCGGGTGCCGAGCAGGTCGCGCACCCCGGCCCTGAACTCCATCCACCGGTTCGCGGTGCCGATCACGTGGATGCCGAACCCCAGGCCCCGGGTCACCAGGTCGCCGAGGTCGGGTTCGAGCAGCTCGTACTCCTGGCGCAGGATCGCCCAGCCGTCCACCACGATGAACACGTCGCCCCAGCCGTCACCCTCGAAGGCGCCCGAGGCGACCATCCTCCGGTAGGTGGCCATGGAGTCGATCCCGCGCTCGACGAACAGCCGTTCACGCCGGTCGAGCAGCGTCTTGACCTCGGCGACCGTCCTGCGCACCGCGTCGGCGTCCAGCCGGTTGGCCACCCCGCCGACGTGCGGCAGCCCGGTCAGCGAGGACAGCGTGCCCCCGCCGAAGTCCAGGCAGTAGAACTGCACCTCCTTGGGGGTGTGCGTGAGCGCGAGCGAGGCGATCAGCGTGCGCAGCAGCGTGCTCTTGCCGGTCTGCGGCGCGCCGACGATCGCGACGTTGCCCGCCGCCCCTGACAGGTCCAGCCAGTACGGGTCCCGCCGCTGGTCGAACGGGCTGTCCACGATCCCCGCCACGGCGTGCAGCCGCCCCGGCCGGTCCTGGCCGGTGCCCGCGGCCGTCAGCCCGTGCTCCGGCGAGGTCTCGACGGGCGGCAGCAGCTGGTCGAGCGAGGCGGCCTCCTTGAGCGGCGGCAGCCAGATCCGGTGCGCCGCGGGCCCCTGCCCGGCCAGCCGGCCCACCACGATCTCCAGCAGGCTGTCCTTCCTGCCCTGCTTTCCGGGCTCCGCCACCACCGGCGGGGCCTGCTCGACGGGCGGCATCGGCACCCGCTCCGGCCCGTACCAGACGATCTTCCCGCGGTGCCCGGCGCGCGCCGTCACCGCCGGCCCCTGCGCCGATGCGAGCTGGTACGGCCCCGACACGTACGCCGCCTTGAACCGCGTCATGCCCGTGGTCTCGAACATCAGGTAGGCGTTGCCCGGCTCGGGCGGCAGCGAGTACGCGTCCGCCACCCCCAGCACGGCCCGGCTCTCGGCCGCCGAGAACGTCCGCAGGCCGATCCGGTACGACAGGTGCGTGTCGAGCCCGCGCAGCCGCCCCGACTCCAGCCGCTGCGAGGCCAGCAGCAGGTGCACGCCCAGCGACCGGCCGAGCCGCCCGATCATCACGAACAGCTCGATGAACTCCGGCTTGGCCGACAGCAGCTCGCTGAACTCGTCCAGCACGATGAACAGCGTCGGCAGCGGCCGCAGGTTCGCCCCCTGCTCGCGGGCCTGCTCGTAGTCCCGCAGCGAGGCGTGGTTGCCGGCCGCCCGCAGCAGCTCCTGGCGGCGTACCAGCTCGCCGTGGAGCGCGTCGTGCATGCGGTCCACCAGCGGCAGCTCGTCCTCCAGGTTCGTGATGACCGCCGAGACGTGCGGCAGCGTGTCCAGCCCGAGGAAGGTGGCGCCGCCCTTGAAGTCGACGAGCACGAAGTTCAGGGTCTCGGAGGAGTGCGTGATCGCCAGCGAGAGCACGAGCGTGCGCAGCAGCTCCGACTTCCCGGAGCCGGTCGCGCCGACCACGAGCCCGTGCGGTCCCATGCCGCCCTGGGCGGCCTCCTTGATGTCCAGCTCGACGGGCCGCCCGTCGGCGCCCAGGCCGATCGGGACGCGCAGCCGGTTCCTGACCGGGCGGGGCTGCCACGTCTGGGCAGGCGCGAGCCGCCGCGCGTCGCCGATCCGCAGCAGCTCGGTGAGCGTCGTGTTCGTGGCGAAGACGTCCCGCACCTCCTCCGCGCCGGCCCCCGAGCCGGTCCGCATCGGCGCGAGCTGCCTGACCAGGGCGGCGAACGCGGGCGGGTCGAGCCGGTCCGGCCGCCCCAGACCCGACCGGACCTCCTTGCCGAGCTCGTCCTCGGCGACCCGGACCACCTCGTCCGCGCCGACCTCCAGCCGCAGCGTGAGCTGCGCGGGCACCTGCGCGGTGCCGCCGCCGACGTCGATCACGGTCACGCCCTCGATGACGTCCAGGCCGAGCTGGCTGCCCGCGGGCACGGTGCCGCCGTCCATGACGACCACGTGGTACGGCAGCGCGTCCGGCGAAAGCCCTTTGCTGAAGCGCGGCCGGTCCTTCAGCTCGAACCCCAGCAGGTCGTCCAGCTCGCCCAGATCCCCCGAGACCAGCCGCACGGGCCCGGCGCCGTCCTCCTCGGTGGGGTGCAGGGCGTGCGGCAGCCACTTGACCGGCTCCCACTCGCGGGCCCTTTCGGCGCCCGCGCAGACCGAGATCCGCAGGTCCTCCGGCGAGTGCAGCGCCGCCGCCTGGGCCAGCAGGGCCCGTACGAGCCCGCGCGCCGCCGCCGGGTCGCCCGTGATCACGATCCTGGCGAACGAGTGCAGCGCCAGCGCCACCGGCAGCCCGGGAACGGTGGCGTGCGTGCGCACGAACCGCCGCAGCGCTCCAGCCGTCACCGGGTCGAGGTCCTCGATCGGCTTGGTCTCCGGCGGGATCAGCGGCAGCGCCAGCCGCTGCGCCGAGGTGGCGATCCTGATCTGGGCGAAGTCGTCGTCGCGGGGCCGCCGCTCCCACAGCCGGGTGGTCATCACCAGCGACCACAGGGCGGCCGGGTCCGGATGGCTCCAGGTCATGACCTTGTGCTGCTGCGCGGCGGCGGCCCGGACCCGCTTCCTGACCTGCTCCAGGTAGCGGTAGTAGTCGCGGCGCTGGCCGTTGAGCTGGCTCTTGCGCTCGCCCGCGCCGCGCATCATCTGGCCCACGGTCATGCCGATCATCGAGACCGCGAACAGGCCGCTGGAGACCAGCATGATCGGGTTGTTCGTGGACCCGCCGGTGAACATCAGCGCCATCGCGCCGGCGCCCGCCAGCATCGGCAGGTACGTCAGGAGCTGGGTCAGCCCGCCGCCCGTCACCGTCTCGGGGATCTCGGGCGGGGACTCCAGCAGGACCTCGCCGCCGGGAGGTTCGGGTGGCCGGCGCCGCTCGGGCCTGCGGACCACGATCAGGCTGCCGCTCACGACGCCATACAAGTCGCTGACGTAGCGAAACAGGCGATATTTCAAATTTCCTGTACGTATTAAGCCCGTCGCGTTCGGTGTCCGATCCATACACTCGTCCGGGTGAGCGCCACCGGAACCGACCTGTGCCGGGTCACCGTCGTGACCCCGCGTGGATTCCTGGACCTGGGCCTGCCGCCGGACATCCCGCTCGGCAACCTGCTGCCTACCCTGCTGCGCGTCGCCGGTGAAGGGCTCGCGGAGGCGGGCCTGGCCCACGGCGGCTGGGTGCTCCAGCGCCTGGCCGGCCCGCCGTTCGACGTGAACGCGACGCTGTCGGAGCTGGCCGTGCACGACGGCGAGATGCTGCACCTGCGGCCGCGCGGCCACGAGCTGCCGGAGGTCGTCTTCGACGACGTCGCCGACGCGGTGGCGACCGGCGTGCTGGAGCGCACCGGCCGCTGGCAGCCCGCCACGACCAGGGCCTACGGGTTGCGCGCCGCCGCCACCCTGCTCGGCGCGGGCGCCGCCGCGCTGCTGGCGACCGGCCCGCCCTGGCTGCCCACGGCCCTCGTCGCGGGGGCCGTCGCGCTGGTCCTGCTGCTGGTGGCCGTGGCGCTGTCGCGGGCCCTCGGCGACGCGCGGGCGGGCGCGGTGATCGGGTACGCGGCCCTGCCGTACGGGTTCGTCGCGGGCCTGACCGGACCGGCCTCGGCGGCCGTCGTCCAGCCGGACACCCTGCTGTCGGCCTGCGGCGTGGTGCTGATGCTGGCCACGGCGACGGGGTTCGCGGTCGCCCAGGGGCTGCCCACGTTCCTCGGCGTGGCCGCCGCCGCGCTGTCCGGGCTGCTGGCGTCCGGGCTGGTCATGGCCTTCGACCTGCCCGCGGCCGGGGTGGTGGCGGTGCTCGCGGCCCTCGCGGTGGGGCTGACCACGGCGATCCCCTCGCTGTCGTTCCGGCTGGCGGGCATGCCGCTGCCCGCGCTGCCGACGACGGCGGAGGAGCTGCGCCGCGAGAGCGGCGACCTGGACGGCGCGCTGGTGATCGACAAGACCGTGGTGGCCGACCGCTTCTGCACGGGGTTGATCGCCGGCGTGGCGGTGATCGTGCTCGCCGCCCAGGTGCTGCTGACGGTGGCGGGCACCTGGGCCGCGTTCGCCATGAGCGCCGTGCTGTCGCTGTCGCTGCTCATGCGGGCCCGCGTGTTCGAGGGCCGCGGCCAGCGGGCCTGGCTGCTGACCGCGGCCCTGCTGGGGGTGGCCCTGCCCGCCGCGGCCGCGGTGGTCACGGCGGTGGTCACGGCGGCCGACGGGGTGGTGCTCTACGGGATCGTCCCCGGGCTGGTCGTGCTCGCCCTGGCGGTGGTGGGGACGGCGCTGTGGCTGACGTCCGCGCGGCCGTCCCCCTTCTGGGGCCGGGTGGGCGACATCTTCGACATCCTGCTGATGATCGCCCTGATCCCGCTGGCGCTGGCCGTGATGGACCTGTACGAGACCATCCGCGGGCTGGTGAGCTAGCTACGGCTCTTGACCACGTCCTCGAGGCTCATGTCGCCGCCCGGCGCCTTGACCGTCCACTGGAAGGACCCCGTGCCGGGCGGGAGCGGCTGCCCCTGCGGAGGCGCGGCGAACGTCCCCGCCTTCGCGGGGTCGACGGCCCCCGTGCCGAAGTCGATCGCCGCGGCGCCGGTCGGGCGCATGAAGGCCAGCTGCACGGCCGCCGTCCCGCCGACGCCCGCCGCGACGCCGCCCAGCACGTCCTTGAGCCCGAGCGAGCCGAGGAAGCGCTTCAGCGCGCCGGTCGAGGCGGCCAGCGACGCGCTCGCCTGGACCCCCGTCCTGCGCATGGCGATCCTGGCCGCCAGCCTGGTCTGCGGCGCCAGCGCGAGGACCTGCAGCGCGGCCAGCCGCAGGTACGTCTCCTGCGCGATCTTGGCCGCCGCGCCCCAATAGACCATGAACCCGTCACCGATGCTGTCCACGTGCCCGGCCACCCACTGCACGTTGGTGCGGAAGGCGTCGAGCTCGGCCCGCAGCCGGTTGGCCGCGCTCGCGAACTCCTTCTGGTCCCCGGCGACCCAGTTCTGCCCCGAGTTGTTGATCACCATGGTCATCGAGTTGTTCGCGCCCTTGTCGAGCCGCCCGCCCGCACCCGCCTGGAGGTTGGCGGCCGCCTCCCAGATGCCGGGCACGTTCGCGACCGCGGGAACGGTGGCCAGCATGCCGACCACGACCGACGGCTCCATCCTGGCCGCCTTGCGCAGGATGCCCTGCACGGCCTCGGGGTCGGGCGGGTTCTTCGACAGGCGCAGGGGAGAGCCGTCCCGGGCGCGCCCGGCCACCCTGGGCCTCACGGCTTCTTCACCCGCTGGACGATCAGGTCCTCGGCGGTGCGCCAGTTGCGCTCGGCGAAGGCCAGGTCCTCGCCCTCCCACTTCCGCATCACCGCGAGCGCCGTCTCGGTGTCGCGGACGAACGAGTCGATCAGGGACCGGTACAGTGCCCCGACCGTCCACTCGCCCAGCGGCCCCCAGCCGGGGAAGCCGACCGCGCGGTTCTGCTCGAAGATCTGGCGCACCTCGTCGAAAACCGGCAGGAGGTCGTCCCTGATGCCCCGCCGGACCTCGCCGATCGCGTCGGGGGTGATATATCGCGTATCCGGATTCACGATCATCAGCCTGTAACGTGCCGGGCGCGCGGGACAGGTACGTCATTCACTGGTCATTGATCATTCTCAATTACGAAACCAGACAGCTTCTCCCTATTTATCCCGATAAATTGGGTTAAGTAGTGGAGTCATGTGATCCAAGGGGCGGGAGTTGCACAGCCAGCGCGACCTTTATCAGGCGTACCGCCTCACCGTTCAGCGCATCGGCCTGGCGCTCCTGCGGGCCCAGCCGAACCAGCCCGAATGGCCGCTCCGCCGGCAGAACATCGGCTTCCTCGCGGGCATCATGGTCGCGGTCCTGCTCTGCGTCGGCTTCGCGGTCTTCGGCCTGCTGCGCCCGGGCGGCACGAAGGCGCTGGAGGAGCCCGGCACGCTGATCATCGAGCGCGAGACCGGCGCCAGGTTCGTCTACAGCCAGGAGCAGCGCCGGCTCATCCCCGTCGCCAACTACGCCTCCGCCCGCCTCGTGCTCGCCTCCCAGGACGTCAAAGAGCGCGTCGTCGCACGGGAGGCGCTGACCAAGTACGAGCGCGGCGCCCTCATCGGCATCCCCGAGGCCCCCGACTCGCTGCCCGGCCCCGCGAACCTGGCCCGCGGCCCCTGGGCGGCCTGCGTCCAGGAGCGCGCCGAACCGACCGGGCGCAAGCCGTACGTGACGCTGGTCGCCGGGCGCGACCTCGGCGGCACGCCGCTCGCGGAGGGGAACGCGCTGCTGGTCGACGTGGGCGGCCAGCGGTGGGCGATCTGGCGGGGCGCCCGCATGCGCGTCCCCACCGGCATCGCCCGCGGGCTCACCTCGGCCGTCCCCGCCGCCGTGCCCGTGGCCTGGCTGAACGCGCTGCCCGAAGGGCCCGACCTGGCCG
>NZ_JBSFTC010000243.1:0-17266 GCF_053590415.1 Nonomuraea sp. NPDC003201 | reverse complement strand
GGCGTCCTTGGTGCCGCTGTGGGGTTCCGCCCCGGCGCCCCGGGCGGGGGGGGGGCGGTGGTTTTTCGGGTGTTGCCACCCCAACCCCACCCCCCGGCGCAGGGTCGCCGCGCTCTGGGCCGAGTTGGGCCCGGTCGCGGCGGACTCGGCTCCGCCGCTGACCGCCGAACTGGGCCAGGCGGAACGGGAGCAGACCCCTTCCCCCGGCGTGCGGGTTTCATGATCAGTCAGGCGCCGGACCGCCCGTCAGGGAACGTCATCCCCTCGCGGCCGCGAGGGAGCCGGAGTCGATGACCGGCCAGATCTCGGCCACCTTGCCGTCCTCCATGCGGAAGATGACGCAGGCGCGCACCTCCAGCGGCTTGCCGGTGGGCGGGAAACCGAAGAAGTCCCCCTCGTGCGTGCCCCGCAACGTCCACCGGGTGGCCACCCGGTCGCCCTCGGCGATCAGGTCCTCGATGTCGAAGCGCAGGTCGGGCAGCGCCGAGCGGAGGTAGCGGGCGACCTGTTTGAGCGCTTCGGGGCCGGCGACCTCGCCGCCCCGGGGCGCGAAGCCGGGGCCGACGATCTCGTCGGCGACGTCGAGGTCGCCGGCGTTGAGCACCTCGTCGTAGAAGCGCTTGATGACATCCTTCATCGTGCCGTCCTTCCGCTAGGCTAGTCACTAGAGAGCCATATCTCTAGTTTTCCTAAACACTTGGAACGCTAAGGAGTTTGGATGGCGATGTCAAGGCGTGCCGAGCTCGTGGCCCAGCTGCTCGACGCGCTGCGCCGTACCAACGCGCTGTCGGTGGCGATGAGCCAGGGCGCCGCGGAGCGGATCGGCGTCAACACCACCGACCTGCACTGCCTCAACCTGCTCAGCGACGGCCCCCTGACGGCGAGCGAGCTGGCCAGGCGCGCGGGCATCACGACCGCGTCCGTCACCGGGGTGATCGACAGGCTCGAGGCGGTGGGGTACGTACGGCGCGAGCGCGACCGAGTCGACCGCCGCAAGGTCGTGGTGACGCTCCAGGCCCAGGAGGCCGCGCAGGTGATCGGCCCGGTGTTCGCCCCGTTCGTACGGGCGTGGCGCGGCGCGCTGGACGGCTACACCGAGGAGCAGCTGGAGCTGATCGCCGACTTCCTGGACAGGACGGAGGGGGTCTTCCAGTCAGAGGTCGGGCGCATGCGCGCCGAGTGACATCGGGGACGCAACCGGATGCGTCCGAACACCGGCGGCGCAAGCGACCTCCTCACCGCACAGCGCGTGGACGCGAAAACGCGTTGCCGCGAATACCCTCGCCACGTAGGGTTTTGCGCTCGTGATCACAGTGGTTGAGCGAGTGCTGCCTGCCCGGCTGGGGACAGGATTCCGATGGTTGCTGGCCTCGAGCTGGCTGACGAATCTCGGTGACGGGGTGGCGGCCGCAGCGGGCCCACTGCTGATCGCGACGTTGACCCGCGACCCGCTGATGATTTCGCTGTCGGCCCTGGTGAGCTGGGCGCCGCCGCTGATGTTCAGCCTGTACGCGGGCGTGCTGTCGGATCGGTACAACCGGCGCAGGATCGTCCTCGTCGCGAACGCGGTGCGCGCCGTGGTGCTGGCGGCGCTCGTCGCGCTCATGGTGACCGGCACCGTGACCGTGGCGACGGCGCTGGTGGCGCTCACGCTCCGGTCGATCGCCGAGGTGTTCGCCGACAACGCGACGGCCACGCTGACGCCCATGATGGTCGGCAAGGACGATCTCGTCATCGCCAACGCCCGCCTGGGCACGGGATTCATCACGCTCAACCAGCTCGCCGGGCCGCCGATCGGCGCGGCACTGTTCGGCCTGGGCTTGACCTGGCCGTTCGCGAGCCAGCTGCTATTGGTGATGGCGGGGATCGTGCTGGTCTCCCGGATCACGTTGCCGCCGCACGGCCGGCAGGCCGACGATCCCAGGCCCAACACCGTACGGGAGCTCATCGCCGGGTTCACCTGGACCATCCAGCACGCGGCGGTCCGCACGCTGGCGCTCACCATCCTGATCTTCAACTTCACGTTCGGCGCCGCCTGGTCGGTTCTCGTCCTCTACACCCAGGAGCAACTCGGCCTCGGCGCCATCGGCTTCGGCCTGATGACCACCATCGGCGGGATCGGCGGCTTGATCGGCACCGGCCTGTACGGGGCCATCACCCGCAAGGTGAGCCTCGGCGCCCTGATGCGGATCGGACTCATCATCGAGACGTTCACCCACCTGGGCCTGGCCCTGACCCATTCGCCGTGGGTCGCCGGGGGCATCTTCCTGGCCTTCGGCGCGCACGCGTTCATCTGGGGCACGACCTCGGTCACCGTCCGCCAGCGCGCGGTCCCGCGCGAACTCCAGGGCCGGGTGGGCAGCGTCAATGCCATCTGCGTCTACGCCGGTCTGGTGGTCGGCTCGCTGATCGGCGGCGTCCTGGCCACCCGCTTCGGCGTCGCGGCGCCCTTCTGGTTCGCCTTCGCTGGTTCCGCGGTGTTCGTGGTGCTGCTGTGGCGGCAGCTCATGCTCATCGCCCACGACGACTGAGACGTTCGGTGGAGGCCCCTTGCGCGTCCGGCGCCTCAAGGCCTCGCCGTGCGGGAGACAGCGCCGCCACCGACCAGGCGCGGCGGGCAGGACGGCCCCGCAGGAACACAGCGGGTGGATCACCGTACAGGCGGACCCGCGCTCACCCTGCAGGCGGACGACGGTCGCCATCGTGACGGCGATCATGGACTCCGCTTACCGCAGGATCTCCTCTAAGGACACGACATGCTCAAGAAGGCTCTGCCGGCCGCGCTGGCGGCGACGGCCGTCGCCGCCCTCACCCTGGTCCCCGCCGGCCCCGCCGCGGCTGCCACGATCGAGATCCGTCCCGGGCAGGTCTCGACCCTGAAACAGTCGAACAGCAAGTTCAACTGCCCGACGAACGAAGTTCTGATCGGCCGCGGGCACCGCGGCGACGAGAACGGCGACACCACGTTCTCCTGCGGCCGCATCTACATCGACAACGTCCAGGTCACGGTGCTCAGGTGGGACATCTGGGGCACCAAGACGGATGAGAACCAGCACGATTACAAAACCCCGGCGAACGAGGCCATCATCGGCATCCGGCACGACGGGGACGAGAACGGCGACACCATCTACTACCACGGTGCGCTGTTCTGGCAGGGCAAGGCGGTGCAGATCACCCCCAGGCAGCTGGAGGGCTGGGTCAGGGAGAACAACCACGCCTCCATGGGCGGCACCAACCAGGTGATGACCGGCCGCAGGCACAGCGGGGACGAGAACGGCTGGACTCAGTACGAATACGGCTGGATCTCCTACAGCGGCTGATCACGGGAGCCGGGCGGCGGTCCGCCGGTGCTCAAACGGCTGGTGCCGCACCCGAACACAGATACGCATGGACACGGTACGTGATAGCACCGATACTCATCGTGTCAGAACCTTTGCCCCCCGTGATCAGACCACCACTCTCAGTGCGCGCAATCGCCGGCGTGCCGCGCGCTGCCCGGAGTCGTGGCCGTCTGGGGACAGGACAGAAGGAGAACGATGCAGTCGAAGTGGTTCCTGACCCTCCCCCTCACCGTCATCGCGGCGGGGGCGTGTCTGACGACGACCGCCGCCGCCAGCCAGGCGTCCGTACCGGTCCAGGCGGCCGCCCACCTGTCGGCTCTCCCGCCGGGCTACCAGCTCGTCACCCTCCCCAACGCCAACGTCCCCAACTTCCAGCGCCGCACGCTCTTCTGCCCCGGCAACAAGAGGGTCCTCGGCGGCGGCGCCGAGGCCCGCGGCAACAGGGCGATCCTGGTCGGGTCCTTCCCCACCGATGACGGCCGCGGCTGGATCGGCATCGGCCGTCAGGACGGCTACAACGACGTCGGCATCAGCGTCTTCGCGATCTGCGCCGACTGACGTCCGGCGCACCTGGCCCCGGTCGTCCGTCGGCCGGGGCCGGCCCATGCCCGGGCCCGACGGCGCGTGACGGGGCATATGCCGCGTTCCTCTAGGCTGCCTGTGACGATACAGGTCACCGGTACCAGGGAAGGAGCGCCGTCCATGAACATGCCAGCCGGCGATACCGGGGCATCGTGGACGGCGCACGGCATGCGGCTGTGCCGCCTGCCCGACCTCTCCGACGCGGGGGCGTACGTGGTGGACGACCGCGGGCGGATCGTGGAGGTCACCGCCCAGGCCGAACGGCTGCTGTGCCGCCCCGCCGAGGACCTGCTGGGCCAGGACGCCCACGACCTGCTGCACCGGGGCAAGTACGGCGAGCCCCTGCCGCGCAGCCGGTGCGCGATGCGGCAGCCCCTCATCGTGGGCGACAGCGCGCAGGGCGAAGGAGAATGGTTCGAACGCGGCGACGGCGTGCTGATGCGGGTCTCCTGGATGGTCACCCCCTGCCGGCTCGACGAGGGCAGGACGGGAGCGCTGGTGCTCTTCCACGAGTCACCCGGGCCGGCCCCGTACGAGACGGCCGCCGCCACGGCCTCGATGTCGCAGCTCGACCGGCTGGCCCTGCTCGCGGAGACGACCACGACGCTCACCGCCAGCCTGGACGTGGACAAGACGCTGCGCCAGCTCGTACGCCTGGTCCTGCCGCTGCTGGCGGACTGGGCGGTGATCGACCTGCTCACCGAGGAAGGCGGGGTGTCGCGGGCCGCCGTCGCCCACTTCGAGGGCGGGCTCCTGACGTACCGGGACGATCTGGAGGGGCCGATGCCGCCCGTTCCCCAGGAGTCGCCGATGCCCCTGTCGCGGGCGCTGCGCGGAGTCACCGCCACGCTCGTGGGCCCGGAGACCTACCAGGGGCTTCCCGACTCGGGCATCGCGGTCGTCCAGCAGGAGCTGTTCCGGGTGACGGGCATGCACTCGGCGTGCATCGCGCCGATCCGCGGCGTGCGGGACGTGGTCGGGGCCCTGACGCTGGGACGTTCCGGGCAGCCGGCGACGTTCACGACCGCCGACCTGCTGCTGGTGGAGGACATCGCCCGCCGGGCGGGCCTGGCGCTGGACAACGCCCGCCTGTACGAGCGGCAGCGGCGGGTCGCCGAGACCATGCAGCGCCACCTGCTGCCCAAACTGCCGTCGGTGCCCGGGCTGGAGATGAGCGCCTCCTACCGGCCCGCGCCCCACGCCTCGCAGGTCGGCGGCGACTGGTACGACTCCTTCGTCCTGCCCGACGGCGCCACGGCCCTGGTGATCGGCGACGTGGTCGGCCACGACCTGGACGCCGCCGCCGGCATGGCGCAGGTCTGCAACATGCTGCGCGCCTACGCCGGCGCGGGCCAGGATCCGCCCAGCGTCATCGTGGACCGGCTCGACCAGGCGGTGGCCCGCATGGCCGAGACCACGATGGCCACCGCCGTCCTCGCCCGGCTGGAGCGCCGCGACGACGGCGGATGGCGGCTGCGCTGGACCAACGCGGGCCACCCGCCGCCGCTGCTGGTGGAGCGGGACGGGCGGACCCGCTTCCTGGAGGAGGGCCAGGACCTGCTCCTGGGCACCGGCATCCCCACCGTCCGCGTCGACGCCACCGCCGACCTGCCGCCCCGCTCCACGCTGGTGCTCTACACCGACGGCCTGATCGAGTCCCCGACCCGGACGCTGGACGAGGGGATGTCCCGGTTGAGCCGCTACGCCGCCTCGATGGCCCAGCGGCCCGTCGCCTCGCTGGGCGACGTACTCATCGACCGCGTCCGCCCCGCGGACAACGACGACGACGTCGCCCTGCTCACGGTGCGCATCCCGGACCACCCCTGAGACGGAGAGCGGGACCCGTGCTGCTTTAGTCGCCAGGAGGCAGACCAAGGTCGGATGCCCCGGCAGGCACGCCGTCCGTAGCTTCAGGTCCATGACACAAGTGAGCACGCCGCTCGCCGGCCGGGTCCACGAGATCGACGCGGTGCGCGGTTTCGCGCTCGCGGGCATCCTGGTGGCCAACATCGGCTTCTTCGCCGACCCCGGTTACGCGATCAACGGCACCATGCCCATCCCGGACGGGCCCGTGGCCACGGTCATCACCGCCCTCGTGCTGACCAAGTTCTACATCATCTTCTCGTTCCTGTTCGGCTACTCGTTCACGTTGCAGATGCGCTCGGCGGAGCGGGCGGGCGCGAGCGTGCGGGCCAGGACGCTGCGCAGGTGCCTGGGCCTGTTCGTGATCGGCCTGGCACACGGGATCCTGCTGTGGATCGGGGACATCCTCACCCTGTACGCCATGCTCGGCCTGCTCCTGCTCGCGCTGCGTAACATCAGGCCGAAGACCGCCGTCGTGACCGGATCGGTCATCGTCGGCGTGCTGGCCCTGCTGTGGTCCGGGCTGGCGTGGCTGTCCACCCTCGACCCGACGGCCGGCCAGGCCCCGGCGGCCGACACCGCGGCGGCGGCCCACACGCTGGCCCTGGCCACCGGCAGCCCGCTCGACGTGCTGACCCTGCAACTGGAGCTCTACCCGCCGCTCGTCGCGATGGTCTGGATCTTCCAGGGGCCGATGGCGCTGGCCATGTTCCTGTTCGGGCTGGCGGCGGGCCGGTCCAGGCTGCTGGAGGAGACCGGGCGGTGGTGGCATCTCGCGCCGCGCGTCCAGTGGATCGGCTTCGGCCTCGGCCTGCCCGGCGGGATCCTGCTCGCGCTGACGGCCGGTGCGGGAGGCACGTGGGAGCTGGCCGGCCTGGCGGTGTCCACAGTGACCTCGATCCTGCTGGCCGCCGCGTACGTGGTGACCCTGCTGCGGGTGATCCGGCGTTTCCCCGCCGCCGGGCGCGCGCTGTCCCCCGCCGGGCGGGTGGCGGCCTCCAACTACGTCGGGCAGTCGGTGCTGTGCTGCCTGGTCTTCACCGGGTACGGCCTGGCGCTGGCGGGCAGCCTGTCGCCGCTCGCCGTGATGGGCGTGGCCCTGGCGATCTACACGGTCCTGATCTGGCTGAGCGCGCGCTGGCTGCGTACGCACCGCTACGGACCGGTCGAGTACGTCCTGCGCCGCGTCACCAACTGGGACTGGCGAACCGCACGGTGATGGCCAGGCCGCCCTCGGGGCGCGCGCGGGTGGTGAGGGTGGCGTGGTGAGCTTGGGTGACGGCATTGACGATGGCGAGGCCGAGACCGTAGCCGTCGCGCCGGCCGTGACGATCGGGCGCCAGTTTCTGGAAGGGTTGAAAGAGGCGCTGGATCTGGTCGTCGGGGATGACCGGCCCGCTGTTGGTGACCGTCAGGGCCACCTGCGTGCCGGAGGTCTGCGTGGTGACCTTCACCTGCCCGTCCGCATGGTTGTGGCGGATGGCGTTGTCGATGAGGTTGGCGACGAGGCTTTCGATCAGTCTCGGGTCCCCGGCGGTCACCGCGGGCGCCAGGTGTTCGGCGAGGTCGATGCCCGTCTCGGTGGCCCGGTCGCGGCGGGAGGCGAGCACTCCTTCGACGACGTGGGCGAGGTCGAGGGTGTCCCAGCGGGTGACGCCGCGCTCGCTGGTGGCCAGCGCGAGCAGCGCCTGGACGAGCCGCTCCTGGTGCCCGCCGAGAGCGAGGGCCTCCTGGCAGGCCGAGCGCAGGGTGTCGGTGTCGGCGTCGGGGTCGGCGAGGGCGACTTCGAGGAGGGTACGCAGGCCGGCGAGGGGGGTGCGCAGCTCGTGGGAGGCGTTGGCGACGAAGTGCCGTTGGGCGTCGAAGGACGCTTGCAGGCGGGCGAACAGGTCGTCGAGGGTGTGGCCGAGCTCGGTCAGCTCGTCCGTGGGCTCGCCGAGGTCGAGGCGCCGGTCGAGGTTCCCGGCGGAGATGACCTTGGCGGTGGAGGTGATGGCGCGCAGCGGGTGCAGGAACCGGCCGGCGACGTACCAGCCGAGAGCCAGGGCGACGGGAATGAGAATGACCAGGGCGACGGCGGACCCCATGAGGAGCTGGGGCAGGCTGATCCCGGACCCGGTCTCGGCGATCGCGCCCGATGAGGGCCGGCCTACAGGCTTGGCCGCGTGGATGCCGGCGAGCGGGACGTCGACGAAGATGAGCACGAAGACCCCGGCGGCGTAGATGCCCGCCGCGTAGGCGAGCGCGAGCCGCGTCTGCAGGGACCTTCTGGCGAGTTGCGGGGAGGTCATGACGATCCGATGCGGTAGCCGCCTTCGCGGATGGTCTCGATCACGGGCGGGTCGCCGAGCTTGGCCCGCAATCGGTGCATGGTGTGCTTGACGGCGCTGCTGAAGGGGTCGGCGGCCTCGTCCCAGACGCGTTCGAGCAGCTCCTCGGCGGAGATGACCACACCGGGCACGGCGAGCAGGCATTCGAGCAGAGCGAACTCCCTGGGGCTCAGCTCCAGGCGCCGGCCGGCCCGGAACGCGATACGGCGGGCCGGATCGAGGGTGATGTCGCCGCACGCCAGGGTGGGCGGCAGCGGCGGGGTGGCGCGGCGGGCCAGGGCACGGACGCGGGCGACCAGTTCGGCGAACGCGAACGGCTTGGGCAGGTAGTCGTCGGCGCCGAGGCTGAGCCCGTCGACGCGGTCCTCGATCGTGCCGGAGGCGGTGAGCATCAGCACGCGGGTCTCACAGCGGCCGTGGGCCAGTCGCCGGCAGATCTCGTCCCCGTGGACGCCGGGCAGGTCGCGGTCGAGGATCACCACGTCGTAACGGGTGGCGGCCAGGCGGTCGAGGGCTGCCGTTCCGTCCAGGACGACGTCGACGGCCATGCCCTCGCGGCGCAGCCCGGTTCCGATGGAGCGGGCGAGTACCTCGAAGTCTTCGACGACGAGGACCCTCACCGCCGTTCACCGCCGGTCGTCGTGCGGGCTGAGCGGCCGGACCGGCCGCCGGGTCGAGGTGCCATGGGTCAACGATGCCAGATCCCCGGTTCCAGCCAGGTCGCAGCGGCTGCGACCCTGCTGGAACCGGGTGCCGCGTACAACCGTCGGCATGAGTTCATTCACGCCCCACCGATCCGGCCAGGACCGTTTCCCGCCGTTGCTGCGCGCGGAGTGGACCAAGTTCCGCACCGCGCGCGGCTGGGCGCTCGCCATGGCGGCCTCCGTACTGGTCACCGTGTCGCTCGGGCTGCTGATCGCCGGGGGCGCCCGCACCACCTGCGTGACCGGGAAGGGGGAGGGCCCCTGCCCTGCGCCGCTGGTGGGGCCCGACGGCACGGCGGTGAAGGACAAGTACTACTTCGTGCACCAGCCGCTCAAGGGGAACGGCAGCATCACCGCCCGCATATCGGACATGACCGGGCAGATCCGGCTGCCGGACGCCGTACCCGGGGTGCGCAACGTCAAGGAGGGAGTGGTGCCGTGGGCGAAGGCCGGGCTCCTCGTCAGGCAGAGCCTCAAGGAGGGCACACCGTACGCCGCCGTCATGCTCACCGGAGCTCACGGCGTGCGGATGCAGTACAACTTCACCCACGACGTGCCCGGCGGTCCGCACAACGGCCCCCAGTGGCTGCGGCTGACCAGGTCGGGCGACACCGTCAGCGGCTACGAGTCGGACGACGGCAAGGCGTGGACCCAGGTCAGCACCGTCAAGCTGACCGGGCTGCCGGAGACGGTCGAGATCGGGATGTTCGCCACCTCACCAGGCGCCTTGTGGAGCATGGCGAAAGCCTTCGCCCAGGCCACCGCCACCTTCGACCAGATCACGCTGCAGGGCGCGAACGGTTCGTGGCGCCGCGACGACGTCGGCGTCTCCATGGAGTCCGACGGCAAGACCCCGCATCACCCGGGCGGGGTCGTCGAGTCCGGCGACAAGCTCATCGTGACCGGGGGCGGTGACATCGGGCCCGCCACGATGGAGGGCGGCCTGCGCGCCGACCTCCTGCTGATCGGCGGGGCCGTGGGGCTGATCCCGGTGCTCGTGGGGGCGGTCACGTTCGTCACGGCGGAACACCGGCGCGGGCTGGTCAGGACCGGCCCGCATCCGGCGCGGCTGCTGGCGGCCAAGGCCGTGGTGGTCGGCGCGGTCGCGTTCGTGACGGGGCTGGTGGCCTCAGGGGTCGTGATCCCCGTCGGCCTGGCGATGTTGCGCGCCAATCAGAACCCGATCCAGCCGCTCACCCTGGCGACCGAGTTGCGGGTGATCGTCGGCTTCGCGGCCCTGACCGCGGCCGCCGCCGTGCTGGCGCTGGGCCTCGCGGCGCTGGTCAAGCGGGGCGCCGTCGCCATCGGACTGGCCGTCGCGCTGGTCGCCGTGCCCTATCTGCTGGCGACCGCGGGCCTGGCGCCATGGCTGCTGATGATCACCCCTGCCGCCGGGTTCGCGATCACGCAGAGCGTCCCCACGTTCGCGCACGTGGACGTGGACCCGTCACTGATCGGGGGCTACTACCCGCTCCCGCCGTGGGCAGGGCTGGCCGTGACCTGCGGCTACGCGGCCATCGCCCTCGGGGCGGCGATCGCCGTACGCCGCAGGAAAGCGCCAGGTCAGGTTCCGCTCGCCTAAGAGGGCGGATTGTCGGCCAGCACGCAGGCGACGGGCGGGTCGAGTTCGAGGGTCTCGACCCGCAGATGGGTGAAGCCGGCCTGGGTGAGCAGGTCCTGGAGCTCTTGGGCGGCCCTGGCGGTGGTGTCCCGGGTGGCACCGGGGCAGCGGGGCTGGCTGACGAGCGCGATGCGTCCTCCGGGGCGGAGCAGGCGGCGCAGCTCGCTCAGCCGTTCCACCGGGTCGGGCCAGAACCCCACGGAGTTGACGGCGAGGATGGCGTCGAGCGGCTCGCCGAAGCTCGGCAGCTGCTCCACGGAGGCGTGCGTGAGGTGCACGCGGTGGGCGCGGACGGCGGCGGCGTTGCGACGGGTGGCGTGCCGGACCATGGCCTGCGAGTGGTCGACGCCGAAGACGTGGCCCAGGGTGGCGCGGCGGGCGAACTCGGCGATGGCGATGCCGGGGCCGAAGCCGATCTCGAGCACCCGGTCGGCGGGCCGCACGTCCAGCAACGACACCGCCCAGATGTTGCGCCGCCGGTTGGAGGGGCGATGGGCGAACAGCTGGCCGTTCGCCCACCCGACGATGCCCCGGGGGTGGTGCGCCTGGCGCACCAAGTACCTGATCACGCGTTGCTTGAGAGACGTGCCTGCTGTCTGCATGATCGCCAGTCAACGACTTCAAGGGTGCTTGAAGTCAAATGGGTGAGCGGCCGTGCCTGCTGGCCGGTCAGCCCGGTGTCGCAGGCCGACAGGCGGACCAGCCGGGCGACCGTCTCCCCGAACGGGCGCACCCTGTACGTGACCAACACCGCCGACAGGACGATCCCGGCGTACCGGATCGGCCCCGACGGCAAACCGGGCAAACTCCGCGACTTCCGCGCCACCTCCGACTTCCCCAAGCAGACCGTGCTCTCCCCCGACGGGCGCTTCCTCTACCTCTCGTACGCCGATGTGGACGAGACCGGCGACAGCCCGCCGCGGGTCATCACCCGATTCGCCGTGCGCTTCGACGGCACGCTCGGACCCGCGCAGGACGTGGCGAAGGTCGGGCAGGCCGACTTCGGGATCGCGATCGCACCGGACGGCCGCGATGTCTTCGCCGCCGTCCGGGACACGAACCAGGTGGCCGCGTTCGAGATCGGGTCCGGCGGCACGCTGAAGGAGGCCACCGGATCGCCGTTCCTCACGGGTGGGGAGCGCCCGCTGAGCCAGTCCATCGTCGTACGCCCGGCCCCCGCACCCTCTCGGTAAGGTGCCGGCTCCTCACTCCCACTCGATCTCGCGCAGCGCGGCCGCACCCTCGTCCCGGTCGGTGATCACCTCGTCGTCGCCGTCCTCGTCGGACAGCGAAAGGACCTGGGGAGACAGCTCGATCAGCGAAGAGACAAAGGCCCGCCAGGTCTCCTCGGACAGTGACGACTGGTCGCGGATGATCAGATCGAGAATCCGGTCCGGGGAGTCCTGGAAGGAGATGGACAGCCGCGCCAGGTGCTCCTCGGATTCGAAATCGAATCGGATCGCGCTGGTGTCAGGCAGGTACCTGATCCGGAGCGTGGCATCGTCGTTCCGGTACGTGTGGTCGACCCAGCGCCATCCTTGGCCGCTTTCGGCCTGCCACCCGCGGCTCTCCAGCCGGACCTGGATGTCGTCGATCAGGTCACCCTGTCCGGGCGAGGTCGCCATGCGTCGAATACCAGCCTTGGTCACTTGCTGTGGCGGATCGCCGCCCGCACGGCCGTGTAGATGACGACCCAGAGAACCGCCAGGGGGATGAGGAACATGATGATGATCTCAACTAAACCGACGTTTGGCATGCCGAAAACGTAAAAGACCGCGGTTGGAGAACGCTTGACGATCACTTGCCGCCGGGCTCGGTCAGATCGCCGAGGGCATTGCGGACCGCGGCGAGAAGGTTCGCGGCCCTCAGGTCCGGCACGCCTTCCAGGACGTGGTTCATGACGTAACCGAAGGCGAGACCGGTCGCCGGATCGGCGAAACCGAGCGAGCCGCCGCGGCCGGGGAATCCGAACGCGGTCGGTGAGTACCAGAACGCGTCCGGCGTCGGGAGGCCGAAACCGGTGCCGATGCGGACGGGCATGCGCAGGATGCGATCGATGCCACTGACCTGCTCCGCGGTCGCGGCGGTCAGGGTGCCGGGGGTGAGAATGCGGTGCCCGTCGATTTCGCCGATGAGCGCGGCGTAGAAGCGGGCCAGCGCGCGGGCCGTGCAGATGCCGTTGGTGGCGGGCATCTCGGCGGCCTGCTCCTCCGGCCTGTTGTGGTCCAGCGGGGGCGTGACGACGGCGAGCGAGCGCCTGGTCAACGACGTGGGGTCGGCGAAGGCCGTCATGACCTCGCGCATGGGTTCGGGAAGGGCGTTCAGGTCGATCCGGGCCATGGCCTGGAAGTCGGGCGGGGTGTCGATGATCCGGCTGACCCGGTGCCGCTCGGTTTCCGGCAGCCCGATCCACAGGTCCAGTCCGAGCGGGCCGGCGATCTCGTCCGCGAGGAAGGTGCCCAGGCTGCGGCCGGACACCCGGCGGACGACCTCTCCGACGAGCCAGCCGTAGGTGAGCCCGTGGTAGCCGTGCTCCGTGCCCGGTTCCCAGTACGGGCGCTGGGCCGCCAGCGCGGTCACCATGGGCTCCCAGGCGATCGCCTCCCGCGGGGTGATCGGGTGGTCGATCGCGGGTAGCCCGGCCTGGTGGGTGAGCAGCCAGCGGACCGGGATGCGTTTCTTCCCGTTGGCCGCGAACTCCGGCCAGTACTCCGCCACGGGTGCGTCCAGGTCCAACTCGCCCCGCTGGGACAGCAGAAGGGCGCAGGTGGCCGTGACGGCCTTGGTGGTGGAGTAGACGAGTTGCAGGGTGTCGCGCTCCCAGGGGCGGCCGGTGCCGGGGTCGGCGATGCCGCCCCACAGGTCGACGACCTTCCGGCCGTGCAGGTAGACGCTGACCGCGGCGCCTGTTTCCGGCGCGCCGGCCAGATCGGCCGCGAACGCCTCGCGTACTGCTTCGAATCCCGGTGCGGTCTCTCCGCCGATTTCGGGCATGCGTCATCGCCTTCCGTGCTGATGGGGGTGTGGGGGAAGGGTTCTAACCGCGCCATTTCCCGACGAGCCAGGCGCAGATCTCCGGCTCGGTCATCTCGGGAAACTCCTCGCCGAACGTGGCGAGCGCGCGTATGGCCTCGTCCCGGGTCAGGCCGCGCGACCCTGCTTCCTGGAGGTACTCCTGACGTGCGAGGGAAGGACGGCCCCCGCCCGCGCCGCGGCCGGGCAGCCCCTCGCGCCACCGCACGATCTCCGCCAGCCGGTCGGACCGCCAGCCCGGAGCTCCGTCGACTTCGACGTCGGGCAGGGGGAACGGGTGATCGGAGTCGTCCGCATAGCGGCTGCGCCACTTGTGCACCGCATGACGGCTCACGCCCAGGGCCTCGGCGATGCCAAGGACACCGAGGTAGCGCTCGATCATGGGTGCACCTGCTTGTCTGTGCGGCCTCCTTCGCGGATTTCCAGTACTACCACGGCCGACGCGGAGATCTCCCCAACGTCGTCTCTAACGAAGACAACGTTAGCGCGCCGAGAGAAACCTCGTCTACAAGAGAGACGAGTTTTCGAGAGCGAGCCATCGGGAGCGGCGCAGGACGCCATCGGGCCGGCCGGACCGCTGTGTTAGGCTTCGAGCCGACTTCTCACCGTTGGGCTTTCCGCCTCGCCAACCAGCTTCACCCGGGTCCCGATGACATGGGGAAGGTGGAAGTCACCCACTACATCCTGGAAAAGGGTGTTCTGTGACGGTGGCGACGCGTGTCAACCCTCCTGCTCTTTTGCGAGCTTTCGGGCATCCGGCCGGGGTGAGCGCTGTCGGACATCAGCGGCCCTGGTCGCGTCGCCACTCCAGCAGACGGTTCTCCTCAGGGAGGTCTCCGGAGTGCCGGAATTCAAATCCGCCGGACAACCGGCCACGCAACGTCCGTGGCTGGTTCTCGCGACCATGTGCATCGGCTTCTTCATGTCGTTGCTCGACGGATCCATCGTGAACGTCGCCATCCCCACACTGATCCACAGCATCGGCGCCTCCTACGACCAGGTGCTGTGGATCATCGACGGCTACCTGCTCGTCTTCTCGGTGCTGCTGATCACCACGGGGCGGCTGGGGGACATCTTCGGATACCGCCGGGTGTACGTGATCGGCATCGTCGTCTTCACCGTCGCCTCGGCGCTGTGCGGGCTGGCCGGCTCACCGTCCCAGCTGCTGGCCGCCCGGCTGCTGCAGGGATTGGGCGGGGCGCTGCTGTTCCCGCAGGTCATCTCATCAATCCTGACGATCTTTCCACCCCGATTGCGGGGCCGCGCGTTCGGCCTGTTCGGCGCGATCGTCGGCTTCGCCCCCATCGTCGGCCCGGTCCTCGGCGGCTTCCTGCTGGCCCACCTCGACTGGCGCTGGATCTTCTTCATCAACGTCCCCGTGGGGATCATCGCCGCCGTGCTGGCGCTGACCGTCGCGCCGCCCATGCGCCCGTACCGGCGACACCGCCTCGACCTGGTCGGCGTCGCGCTGGCCACCGCGGGACTGAGCGGCATCGTGTTCGGCCTGATCGAGGGAGAACGCTTCGACTGGGGCACCGTCACCGGGCCGATCAGCATCCCCTCGGTCATCGTCGCCGGCGTCGCGCTGCTGGCGGTGTTCGTCGTCTGGCAGCACCGGCAACGCGAGGAGCCCCTGATGCCGCCGGCCCTGTTCGGCGTGCGCAACTTCGCCGTCGGCAACGGGGTCGGGTTCGTCTTCCAGCTCGGCATGATCGGCATCATGTTCGTGGTGGTGCTGTACCTGCAGATGGCGCGCGGGTACTCGGCGCTGGAGACCGGTCTGGTGGTGCTGCCGAACGCCGTGCTCACCGCGGTCGGCTCGGCGTACGCCGGGCGGCTGTCGGACACCTTCGGCGGCAAGTACATCCTGATGTCCGGGATGACGCTGCTGGCCGCCGGCCTGCTGGTGCTGGTCGCCATGACCGGACCCGGCAGCAGCGCGTGGAGCCTGCTGCCCGGGTTGACCATCATCGGGCTCGCCGGCGGCGCCACGTTCGCACCACTGCAGCAGGCCACCATGGACAGCGTCGATCCCCGGCTGGCCGGAGCGGCCTCCGGCGTCTCCAGCACCATCCGGCAGATCGGCGGCGTCCTGGGCACCGCCGTGCTGGGCACCCTGCTGTCGGCCCGTCTCTCCTCGACCCTGCGCACCGAGGCCGAGGAACGCGCCGGTCAGCTACCGGAACATCTGCGCGCCCGGTTCATCGACAGCAGCACGGCCGCCGCGCACCACTACAGCCCGCCCACGCCGCCCAGCGGCCTGAACCCCGCCACGACCAGCCTGTACGAACGCGTCACCGCCGACACGTTCGCCGCCGGCTTCGTCAACGCCATGCAGACCACCCTCGTGGCCTGCGCCATCGCGCTGGTGGCCGCCGCCCTGCTCTGCTTCTTGTTCAGCTCACGCAAGGAGGCGACGACCGAGCCCGCCCAGAACCGGCAGGCCGAAACCGCACCACAGGACTGACCTCGCGATGACAATGGTCGCGGTCCGACGGCCGCGACCATTGTCGCTCCGTCGTCCTCATCCTGTACTTCTCGCAGCGCCGCACTGAGGCCATGGCCGATGAGCGGCTTGCGTGCCATGCGGATGCGCTTCGCCTTGCCCTGGTCGTCGAAGATTCGCCGTCTCGTTCGCGCAGCCGACACCCGGCGTCGGACCCGTTCACGTCACGGTCAGCGAACGGCTGGCCGGGGCCACGAGCAAGGTCTCCTACGGCGCGCGGCCGTTACCCGGTACACCAGCCCGCCCCGGTCGGCGCGGTGCGCGATCGCCCGGTTCGGGTGGTCTACTTGATCACATGGCGCTGAAAGAGTTCTACCCGCCGATCGAACCGTACGACTCCGGTCTGCTCGACGTCGGAGACGGCAACGAGATCTACTGGGAGATTTGCGGCAACCCGGCCGGCAAGCCCGCGGTCTTCCTGCACGGCGGGCCCGGCGGCGGCATCCTGCCCCCCTTCCGCCGGTTCTTCGACCCGGCCGCGTACCGGATCGTGCTGTTCGACCAGCGCAACTGCGGCGCCAGCCGGCCGAGCGCCGCGGACCCGGGGGTGTCGCTGCGGCACAACACCACCTCGCACCTGGTCGCCGACATGGAGCGGCTCCGCGAGCACCTGTCCGTCGACCGCTGGCTCGTCTTCGGCGGAAGCTGGGGCAGCACCCTCGCCCTCTCGTACGCCCAGGCCCATCCCGACCGTGTCACCGAACTCGTGCTCCGCGGCATCTACCTCGTCCGGCCCTCCGACGAGGACTGGACGTTCACCTCCGCCGGCGCGGCCCGCCTCTTTCCCGCCGAGTGGGCCGCGTTCCGCGACGCGATCCCCGCCGACGAACGATACGACCTGGTCGCCGCGTACGGCCGCCGCATCGGCGACCCCGACCCTGCCGTCCATCTCCCGGCCGCCCGCGCCTGGATGGACTGGGAGTTCTCGGCCAACACCCTGCTGCCTGTCGACCCGCCGGAGCTGGACGACGGCGCTATCCTCCTTTTCGCCCGCATCACCCACCACTACATCAGCAACGGCGGCTTCCTCCCCAAAGAGGGCCTCCTGGCGGGCGTCGACCGCATCCGGCACATCCCCACCGTGATCGTCAACGGCCGCTACGACATGAAGACACCGCCCGACCAGGCATGGGATCTGCACCAGGCCTGGCCCGAGGCCGAGTTCCACCTCGTCGAGGACGCGGGCCACGGTGGCGCCGAACCCGGCACCCGGCACCGCCTGATCGACACCACCGACCGCTTCCGCCAACCTTGACGGCCACGCCGTCCCCGCGGCCGCGGCGGCC